>CAISDR010000491.1 GCA_903884125.1 uncultured bacterium | reverse complement strand
TCAAGGTCAAACCAGGTAGTGGCGTCGGTACCGCTGATATAACGGTTGACCTGGCCACCCTGAAGATCGCCTATCGTGTTGCGTTCAAGAACCTGACCTCGGATCCGACTCACATCGGGCTGCATGGGCCGGTTGTCCGGGGCAGGGATGCACCCGCTTTCCTTGATCTTGCCCCTAACGGTATTCGAAATCCGTTAGAAGGAACTGCAACAATTACCGAGATTCAGCTTCAGAATCTTCTGAATCGTGAAGTTTACATCAGCATCGCGACCCGAAAATTCCCAGAGGGCGAGATTCGAGCCTGGTTTGAGCGCAGGCCGGACCAACCCATGCCTAAAGCAGGAAAAATGGGCGATAAGAAATGACACTTCAAAACGGATCGCAAGCAAACATCAAAACAAATGTCGGACGCCGTGGCGTTCTCACAGGCATGGTCGCGCTGGCGGTCGGAAGTCATAACCGGGTTTTTGGTGCCGAAACGGTTGAGCCGATTGCAAAAACAAAATTCGGCAAAGTGCGCGGTCGTCTCACCAAGGGGATCTTTGTTTTCCGTGGCGTTCCCTATGGGGCGTCGACGGCTGGTGAAAACCGCTTCAAACCACCGGAGATGCCTCAGCAGTGGCGTGGAATCCGAACGGCATTCGAGAATGGCCCGAGCGCGCCGCAAGATCCACATGATCGCAGCGGGAAGCTGGTAGGGGACACCATGTTCCTTGGCAATTCAAAGATTTCCGAGGATTGCCTGTCACTAAACATATTTTCGCCGGGCATCAGTGACGGAAAAAGACGGCCCGTCATGGTCTGGCTCCACGGTGGGAACTTCTTTTACGGATCTGGAACAGCAACGGCCTATGATGGTACGAACCTCGCCAAGAGGGGAGATGTTGTCGTTGTAGCTATAAATCACCGCATCGGTCCGTTTGGATTTTTGTATCTTGGCGATTTGCTGGGGGAAGAATACGCGGATTCGGGCAATGTTGGCATGCTTGATATCATCGCAGCACTGAAGTGGGTTCGTGAGAATATTTCTTATTTTGGTGGCGATCCCGGAAACGTGACCATATTTGGTCAATCTGGCGGGGCAGATAAAGTCACAGTCTTAATGGCGATGCCCGGTGCGCAGGGACTATTCCATAGGGCGATCGTAGAGAGCGGTGCGTCGAGCGCGCTGCGTCAGAGAACCAAAGAAGAGGCCGCGAAATGCGCGGAGGTGGCGTTGCAGAAGCTTGGGCTTACTGCTGATCGGGCCGGTGATTTGCTTAAAATGTCGATGGACCAGATTTTGCCACTTGTTGCGCCCGCAGATGCAAGGGGCAATCCGTCCATCCGTTTTTCGCCAACTGTCGACGGTCGGTCGCTGCCGCGGCATCCATTCGATCCGGACGCGCCAGACATCTCGGCGGATGTGCCAATGATCATTGGAACGACCGCCACAGAATATACATATCTGGTTTCTGAGAATGATCCAAGCTTGCATCTTGACGAGGCTGGAATGCGGGCAAAACTTGCTCCAATTCTGGGCGAGCAAGCGGATCGGATAATAAATCAATATAAGGAAACACGGCCATCGGCTACGCCAACCGAGTTGTATTGGTGGATCAATACAGAGCTTGGAACGGTGCGAGGTGCACATCTTCAGGCGGCGAGGAAAGCATTGCTGGGGCGGGCGCCGGCATATGTTTATCAATTTGCCTGGCGCACAAAGGTGTTTGATCGCGTTTTTATGAGCCCGCACACAATCGAAATTCCTTTTGTTTTTGACAACACTGATAAGATCCCCTCCTTGGTTGGAACTGATCAGTCGGAATTGATACCATTGACAAACATGGTTTCTGACTCCTGGGTTGCATTTGCCCGCACTGGAAATCCCAACGGCGTCGGTCGGCCTAATTGGCCACAATATACGCCCGAGCAGCGCGCAATTATGGTCATCGACGTAAAGAGCCATTTGATGCCACCTGAGCGGTTAGCCGATCTGGATGTCCTGGCAACCGTCGGACGTTCGTCTCAGCATTAATCTGACATGATGACCTTCGGCTCATGCTGGGCGGTTTTGGAATTGATGTGCCAGCTTTGCAAGCAAGTTCCCCAGCCCAGTGTGTGCCCAGCTTTTTGACCGATCTTGTTTTTATCTGCTGGCGGTTTGCAACCGATCAAAAAAGTTTAAATGCGACGGAGCAATGATTATGCACATCGTTCGGGCAGTTGTTCTTGCGATCATCGGATTTCTCGGGATGTCTTGCATGTCGCCCGCATTTGCCCAAACTGCTTCATCAAAGCCCGGCATGGTATTTCGAGACTGTGCTGGCTGTCCTGAAATGGTTGTAGTCCCGCCTGGGAGCGTTGTGATTGGATCAGGGATTGAGGAGACAACGCGTGAGAACGTGCCCGAGGCGATCTCTGTTCGTGACAGGCCCCAACATAAAGTGACAATAGCCCGTTCATTTGCAGTTGGGCGGTTCGAGGTTACCAAAGAGCAATATGCCTTGTTCATAAAGGAGGCAGGTTATACGGCTGCAGCGGGATGCTTTATCTGGGATTTTGCTGCGGGCCGATGGAACCTGGATCCTGAAAAATCATGGCGCGATCCGGGCTTTTCACAGGCCGAAAATGAACCTGCTGTGTGTGTGTCGTGGGATGATGCCAAATCATTTGTCGAATGGTTGGGGCATAAAACCGGAAAGCGCTATCGGTTATTGACCGAGGCCGAATGGGAGTATGCTGCGCGAGCCGGATCGACAACCGCGCGGTATTGGGGGGATGATCGGGATCAAGCCTGTACATATTCCAATAGTTTCGACCTTTCCGCGGCGAACAGTCTGGCCACACCGGAGGCACGCAAAAACCCGGATAAATTCTTTAACTGCGATGATGGTCATATATTCACAGCGCCGGTAGGCAGCTATAAGCCCAATGCATTTGGACTTTATGACGTGATCGGCAATGCATGGGAATGGGTGGAGGATTGCTTCCACGATACATATGATGGTGCGCCGTCCGATGGCTCCGCATGGACGGAGGGCGAATGCAAATACCGAGTAAACCGAGGCGGAGGATGGGGTAATCCGCCCGGCTACAGCCGGCTGGGTCGACGGGACAAGCTAGTCCCGGATCTTCGCGGACATACGGTAGGCTTCCGCGTGACAAGGTCACTAGATTAATGGCACGAGTCTCGGGTTAATGCTTCGCATCTGCTCCGGAAACATCACCGGCCGAATAGGAAATGCGATAAATAACATTGGCCTCGTCATCACTGAGCAATAGTGAGCCGTCAGGCAACTGCACCGTTCCTACCGGACGCCCCCAGACGGTCTGATCGTCGATGATAAAGCCGGTCAAGAAGTCTTCATATTCCCCGGTCGGCACACCGTCCCTGAAACGAAGTTTCACAATCTTGTGCCCGGTTCGCTCAACACGATTCCATGAACCGTGGAAGGTGACAAAACCTGCGCCTTCATATTCCTTTGGAAATGCCGATGGGCCGTTATTGGCCCTATAGAACATAAGCGTCAGCGCTGCCGAATGCGCCTCGTACGGCACGTCGGGTAACAATGCCTTATCACGCAAGTCAGGCCTGGCCTCCTTATGGCGGGGATCCTCGTTCTGACCCATATAATACCAGGGCCATCCATAAAATCCGCCGTCCCGCACGCGGGTTGAGTAATCCGGTACCAGGCCGTCACCAATCTTATCGCGCTCGTTTGTTGTGCACCAAAGATCATTCGTCTGGGGTTGAATTGTTAAACCGACACAATTTCGGATCCCATTTGCCAGATGCCTGCCGGGGTCTTTTGACGTGGTATCAAACACTAATACCGTCGCACGATCTGTTTCATTGCCCCAAGCCGCGCCAATCCCAAAGTTCGCCTCCCATTCTTTAATCTCGGCAGGTGTCTTTGGTGGCATGTCCTCGGCGGCGTTTGAAGCAGAAGGTACAGAGACATACATCCGCCGTCCGTCATCAGCGAATACGATGTCGCGCCGGATGTGACTGCCGCCGGGCGGAAGTGTGGTCACAATTTCGGGTGAACCTTGTGCCCGAACCATCCCATTTTGGTATGGAAAGCGAACAACCCGATTGTTTTCCGCAACGTATAGCCAGGATGGATTGGCAGCATTCGGATACCAGGCCATACCGTGGGGAACATTTAAGTCAGTAGCAAAAATTTGCGGCTTACTCGCGGTGATACCATCGGACCCCTGACGGAGGATGGAAATACGTCCATTCGGAGTCTCGGTTACAAATATATCGCCGTTGGGCGCGACAAGCATGCGCCGCGGCCCTTCAAGGTCTCGGGAGAATACGTCAATTTTAAATCCTGGCGGCAGCGAGAGTTTAGCATCAATCGGTTTCTCCACGAGCTGGTGGCGATTGCGTACCGATAGCGTTGCGCCTGGAAGTGGAAGGGTTGAGAGGTCAATTCGATGAAGGCGGCCGGGTCTATCCCGCTTCCAGTCAGCCGCATCGCTTGTGGATTTGGCAGTTTGCAATACCTCCGGCTTCGCGCTCCGAACGCTCTTGAGATACGCGATCAGATTTGCGCGGTCACTTTTTGACGGCACGGCAACGATCATCGCGGTACCACGCACAGTTTTGGCCGGATCTTTTAGAAATCGATCCAGGGTAGGCGCATCCCAGATCAGGTTGGATTCCCGGAGCTGTTTTGTATAACCGAATGCAGGATTGCTTGCCGCGCGACGCCCAAAAATACCGGTTAGAGCAGGACCCTGACCGCCACCATTATCGTTGGGCTCTGCCGTGTGGCACATCCCACAATTCTGTTGAAATATAACCTTGCCAGCAGCCGCCTCCGCAGCACAGGCTGGAATGGAAATGCCAACAATAGTCAGGAATGTTATATAGCCAAATGCTGTTATTACTGGCTGCATTCCGTTCACTCCTGCCCCGTCAACGCTGAGTTAAAAATGGCATTCGGAAAAGCGCCTTTTTGCGTCAAATTCAGCCATTTATTAAGTAGTCCAAAGAAGCCCCTATTTGAGCAAATTTGCCGCACGCTCCAAACCTGCATTTGCGCACGCTACATCTTTCTCTGCACCTGGCTCTCCCTTTACCGATTTGACACCGCTCACGGCAACGGCTCCCAAAAGCTGATCGCCAACCATGATCGGAAGGCCGCCAGCAGCATTCGTCATCCCGCTAAGCGGCGGAGGCGTTCCAACTGGCTGGTCGTCTCGCGGACCGGTCGCCCGTCCAAACGCGACTACCGAATATGCTTTTGCCTGGGCCATCTGCACAGTTCCAAGTGAGGCACCGTCATCGCGACCAAATGCCTTCAAGGTATTGCTTGGGTCAATAACAACGACTGAGACCTTGTGGCCACCTGACCGACATTTCTCTATCGCTCCTTGAACAATCAATTGGGCTGCATCTAAGGATAAAACCTTTTGGGTAGGCAAGCCGTCGGCCTGTGCGGCCATAGGCAATGTCGCGATCAATAATCCAAGAAAGTATTTCATCTTAATGCTGCCTCAATATGAGTTTCAATCAGGTATTCGAGCAGAATGGAATGCATTTGGTCAACAATGTCAGGAGCCTGCCTCAGTGACCTGCTGCCATTCGGCTTGGATCAAGCTTGATGTCGATCAGTAGGGGCTTGGAGCGATTACGGATCGCTTCCTCAACCTGGTCAAAATCCAGTTCTGACCGAACGGTAACACCGTGACCACCCAATGCAATGGCGAGTGGCCCAAACTCGGGCCAGTCAAAAAAGCTGGACGCAGGATCAACCAGCTTCTGACGAAAGATGTTCTCCTCTGATCCATACGCACCATCATTTGCAATGATAACGATAAGGTCAAGCTGGTGTCGAACCGCAGTATTGAACTCGGCCAATCCACCATGCATGAACGAGCCATCACCATTGATAACAACGACGGGGCGTCCATTGGAAGCGCATGCGGCTCCAATCGCGTGGGTGACAGCAAATCCAATTGAACCAAAATTTGTGGTCGTAATATATGATTGTGGGTCTGTTGCACTGATGTTTGTACACGCGGCGGGCATGATTCTGCCGGTATCGGTTACCAGCACGCGATTTTCCGGTAGAGCGCGTTCAAGACGCGTCAAAGCCTGCAAGTAATCAATGGTGCCAGCAGCCTGAACTTGAACGGCGGATGGTTCGGGCGCTGCCTTTGCTATCCTGGCTTTCAGGTCGGTGTTGCAGAAGCCGGATGGCGGAATCTCTGCCTCATTGAGCCAGTGGACGAGCAGGTCCGTAATTTTTGCAGGGTCGCCAACCAGCCCTGCGTCTGCTGGCGCGTTTTTTCCAATTTCAGAAAGCTCTGAGTTGATTTGAACAACACGCTTTCCTTTCAGAAACGCCCCTCGCGAGCTGGTTCGATAGTTCAAGCTCGCGCCAAGCGCAATCAGGCAGTCGCTTTCCATGATTATATCGACTGTGGCTGGACTGCTAAGTGTGCCGAAAACGCCAAGATTGTGGCTCTCGCTACGAAAAAGATCCTTTGCCTTGAGTGTCGTTGCAATGGGGGCATCAATCCGACGAGAGAATTTCAGGATCGCTTCTTTTGCCTCAGGTGATGTGGCACCACGTCCTACCAAAATGATTGGTCTTTTTGCGGCTGCGATTATGCCAATTGCATTGTCGAGTTCTTCGCTCTCCGCAACAAATGATTTGTTTTCGACCAGGCGATTTCGTGTTGGTTCATATTTCGCCTCGCACCAGTCAAAATCAATCGGCAAGCTAAGTGCAATCG
>CAISDR010000490.1 GCA_903884125.1 uncultured bacterium | reverse complement strand
CGCCAGTCGGATGTGTTCGGGACTCCAAGGCAGCCCGCAATAACGGGATTGCACGCGCAAATTCACCGCGTGAAATCAGGTTTTCGTAGTTTTCCATAACTAGTGCCTCATTGTCATACTGGCCTGAAGCACAAACTATGGCGCAGGCGGCTCGACTGATTTCTTGTCGGCCCGATCCATCCACCAGATGATGACAAGAGCCACTTCATATAGAAAGATCAGCGGAATGGCCAAAGCGATCATGCTGAGCGGATCCGGTGGTGCCAGAACCGCAGCCAGCACAACGGCTGCCAGGATCGCATAGCGCCGCTTTGACCTGAGATCTTCCAATGTCAGGACCCCGACCCGTGCCAGCAGGACCAGCAGAACCGGTGTCTGAAAGGCAACCCCAAAAGCAAAGATCAGGGTCATTACCAGGCTGAGATATTCTGAAACCTTGGTTTCCATCTGAATAGGCAGACTGCCAACGGCACCTGCACTTTCAAAACTCAGGAAAAATTTAATGGCAAAGGGCATGACCAGATATTGAACGAGCGCCGCCCCCAGAACGAACATCACCGGTGTTGCCGCCAGAAATGGCCACAGTGCACGTTTTTCATGGCGGTAAAGACCTGGGGCCACGAATTTCCAGATCTGGTTCAACGTCACGGGAAACGTGATGCAGAACGCAGCATAAAGGGCAACTTTTATCTGGGTAAAAAATGCCTCCTGCGGCGCCGTATAAATCAGCCGCCGCCCTGCCTGGCCGGTTACCTGCTGGGCGAATGGTTCCACCAGAAAATCATAAATATGTCCGGCAAAATAATAGCAGACAGCAAAGGCAATGCCGAATGCCCACAGCGAATTAATCAGGCGTGTGCGCAATTCGATCAAGTGTTCGATCAGCGGCGCGCGCGATGCTTCGATTTCATCATCGTCCCGGCTTGAAGCCGAATCTGGCAGATTGGGCAGACTGGTCATGCGTCGGAATTGGACGCCGTGGCCTCAGTCGGGACCGGATGCGTCTGAACCGATTCCCCTGTCAGTGTGGGCGTGCCATCGCTTGTTGGGAACGGGACCGTCATGTCGGCATCCGCTGCACTTGGCTCTTTTGTTTCAGGCACCGGATGCGGATTAATATCGATGGCTCGTTCAAGGCTGGCCAAGGGGTTGATTGATCCCAGATCAGCAACCTGCTTATGAAGTTCCTGCAATTCCGCCTCGCGGATCATGTCATCAACGTTGGACTGGAACTCTCGCGTCAGGGCACGGGCCTTGCCCATCCAGCGTCCTGCTGTCCGCAAAACCACGGGCAGATCCTTGGGGCCGACGACGACCAGGGCAACCACCCCGATGACCACCAGTTCAGACCAGGCCAAATCCAGCATAGAAAACTCAATTCAAATCAGATTAACCGGCAAGGCAGTTTTGCCATATGGCCAAGTATGGCTTGGCCGGATCAGACGATACTAGTGGGGAACCTTTTCATCCTTGCGAACGTTCACCACTTCTGCTTCGTGGACGACCCGTGCTTTGTCAGCGGGTTCGTCATCGCTCAGTCCCTTTTTGAACATTTTGATGCCTTTGGCAAAGTCACCCATAAAATCCGACATCCTGCCGCGTCCGAACAACAGCAGCACGACGATGGCAACCAGCAAAATGTGCCAAATGCTTAAAGCACCCATAACGGTCTCCTCTAGCCGGGAATCTCACCCGATCACTTGCGTGACAAAACTGCAATCTCTGTCATTCCATCGTTAACGCAGCGGCAATGGATGCACTTCAGATCAATGAATACTATAGCACGGGCAGTCTCTTGGCT
>CAISDR010000489.1 GCA_903884125.1 uncultured bacterium | reverse complement strand
AAATGTTTTCCTATCCGCTTGGAACATTCTTCCAAGGCAGGAAATGCAGATACGGCCTAAAGCAGCGTTCTGTGACCGGATTTTCCTGTTCCACCAACAATCGGCCCGATGCGATAGTTTCCCAAACTCGACCTGTCATCAGATGAAACCCAGTACCATGCCGGGAAACATTCAAGACTGCGCGCGATGACGAAAGCAGACCGGCATAGGCAGCCATATTGGGCGCAGTAATGGTGCGCGCCGGACCAAATATTGCGCGAAATGATATCGGCTGATTCAATAGCTCAGCCAGCAGGTAAAGGCGGGGCTTAAAGTTAACCGCTCCAACAAAGGTCAGATCAACTTGGGCTGGCTGACCTACCAAAAACGGGCCATGAAAAGCCGGAACCGGCATTACCATCACTTTGGCACGCAACGCAGCCACTTTATAATGTACGGCCGAAGAACCAGCGTCAAAGACGATCAGCGAGTCGCAAGCTGGCAACCAGTTATCAATCAACGCCAGCGAGTGTGGATTGCTATCACGCATGACACACACCAATCGAAAGGAAAACTGCCGACGCAGCGAAATCATTCTGCCCACCGTCAGGCCAACCGATGTATCGGCAAAACATTCCAAAATCACGATCGAGGGTCGATTACTGGCCAAATATTTTGCAAACCGATCAACTCGATCCTGTATTTCTGTTTCACCACATCGACAAGCAAACGGGTCCACCAGGCACGTATCCAGATAGGTGTTAAGGGCGACACCGGCAACTGCAGCTGATCCTGCAAAATGGCTGGCAAGGTCGTTTTCAAGTGCCGGATCATCAAAACTTACAAACAGGACAGATTGTCCATCGGGCAACTCAAATTGGTCACCATCCAGAGCAGAAGCCGGTGGCAGAGTCTGTTTAGATTTCGCAGCTTCAATATTCGTCAGAAGTCGATTTTCAATTTCCTCGGAATATTCGGAAATTTGTTGATCTAATTGACCAATCAGATCATCGGCATTGGCATTCAGTATGTGATACTGGTGGCGAAGGATCTCGCGGGCAGCGGCTGGTTCGCCGATTAAAAGCGCCGCTTCGCCGATGGATTCCAGACTTTGCGCATCGATCTGGAATTTTCTGGTCCAATTTTCAAAAAAAGCATGCGCGCGCGCATTCATCCCCATAGCAATCAATTGTCTGACAAATTCCAGATGGGCACTTTGAGACCACATTCCATCAACAAGTAAAATATCTTCAAGTCGGTTGATATCTGATGAATCAACGCCTGAAAGAAATAATTGTAGCGCCGCCTCACGCCCGATTTTACCTCCGACAAGAAGACTTCGCCATTCGCGATCAGCATCCGCTTTAAGACCGGTAGCCACGCACAAATCTGCTTTTGCCAGTCGAAAGAAATATGATTCGGGATAGGCACTTCTCAGATGATCCAAGACCCCATGTGTCAGATCAAATAGTCCGATGCACTGCAGCTGGGCAATGATTGGTGCCCAAGTCAACGCCGGACTATATTCCGGCCCGGCTGTTCTTTCGACGTGCTGAATCAGATCGCTTTGGAAGCGCAAGGGAATGTGAGTTTGAATTAGGTCGACAGGGCGAAGGTTCATGCAATTTCCAGGCGCTTTTGCCGTAAATTATCCCATATATTCAAAAATTTCTTTTACATGAAAGCCGGGATACGGAGCAACCGTATCTAATCTGCCGAGTTGATTTCCGGAAATTTGATCAGGGACAAATTCAGGCAAAGGTATTAAATTCCAACTGATTTCTGAAAGTCGCCCCAGCGGCGCTTTCCCAAAACCGTGGGATATTTGATGTCAGACAATAATCCGGGGCCTGAAAATGCGCGTCCACTGGGCTATTTTCCCGCCCCAACTGCCCAGTCCAAAAAGGCCGAGCCAGTACATATCGATCAAATTATGGCCAGCCTGCTAGAACTTACCCACGGCAATGGAAATCCCAATATCAACGCCCTGTGGAAAATTGCCAAGGATATAGAGGCTATTAAGCTTAATATCAAATTCTTTGGCTATGACCTGGCGAAATCACTGGCCGAAGCTCTGCCAAAATCTATCGTTGACGGACCAAAGCAGATTGAGCTGACGTCCAAGCCATCAACACAGTCTGACCTTGAGGCGGATTGGACCCGTTACTGGTCAAGCGAATTGAAAATCGCCCATGTCTTTCACCGCAAGATATGGGAATTTGCCTATGCTTTACAGGCAATGCAGCAATTTGGACACATCCGGCCGGGCGCGCGCGGTCTTGGCTTTGGCTGCGGCGAAGAACCCCTGCCCTCATACCTCGCATCGAAGGGTTGTTCGATCACCATCACCGATCTGGCGCCGGAAAATGAAAACGCAGCCGTCTGGGCACGTACAGAGCAACACGCCTCGCTTGACAAAAGCTTTAGGTCGGAATTCCTGGATCGCGAAAGTTTCGATAAACTTGTTGCTTTCCAGTATGTGGATATGAATGCCATTTCCGACCATCTTAATGACTATGATTTCTGCTGGTCCATCTGCGCATTTGAACATCTGGGTTCGATTGAAAAGGGCATCGCCTTTATTGAGAATGCGATGAAAACAATAAGATCTGGTGGACTGTCGGTACACACGACGGAATTCAATTTCATGAATCATGAAAAGACCCTGGACAATTGGCAGACGGTGCTGTTCCAGCAAAAGCACTTCGAGGAAATGGCCCAAAAGCTTACGGCCGCTGGCCACAAGGTCCTGCCGCTTGACTTCGACATTGGATCAAAACCCCTAGATCGGTTTATTGATGTCCCACCTTATGCCTATGACTGGGAAGGGGACCTAAAACGCCAATGGGGTGCGGATGCCCATCATATCAAATTGGCCATCGATGGGTTTGCCGCCACCTGCTTTGGATTGATCGCCATAAAGGGCTGAGCCTTTAGTGTGTTCAGCTAATTTGAACCGAAAATTAACAATCTCCTGAAAAGGTTAGGTGACAAACGCAGGAGATCCCATGTCGCTGAAAAAGATTGCAGTCGTAACCGGGGGGGCCGGCTTTATTGGCAGCCATCTGGTGGACCTGTGCCTGGAGATGGGTTTTCGTGTCCGGGTACTGGACGATCTTTCGTCAGGTCGACTTGCCAATCTGAACCAGCACAACGCAAACCCTGACCTTGTGATTGAAGAAGGTGATATCCGAAATCTGGATACGCGCGGCAGCTTGTTTGAGGACGCACACTTCGTCTTTCATTTTGCGGGCATCGGCGATCTGGTGCCATCCATGGAACGCCCGCTGGATTATCTGGCGGTTAATGCCCAGGGAACGGCACGCGTGCTGGAAGCCGCGCGCCAATCTAAAACGCTTGCCAAATTTGTCTATGCGGCATCATCTTCATGTTACGGCCTTGCCAGCACGCCGACCCGCGAGGATCATCCAATAAAACCCGAACATCCCTATGGTTTGAGCAAATATCTGGGTGAAGTCTCATGTTTCCACTGGCACCGTGTCTTTGGACTGCCCGTCAATTCCGTCAGGATATTTAATGCATATGGCACTCGGTCACGCACCTCCGGGGCATATGGTGCAGTCTTTGGTGTATTCCTGCGCCAGAAACTGGCCAATGCCCCCCTGACAATTGTGGGTGATGGCACACAAAGCCGTGATTTTCTCTATGTTACTGATGTTGCCCGCGCATTTTTTGCTGCAGCCAATACCCAAATGACCGGCGAAATCTGGAATCTGGGCGCGGGTAATCCCCAGGCGGTCAACTACCTGGCATCGCTGATTGGTGGACCCCAGGTCCATATTCCCAAGCGACCCGGCGAGCCGGATTGCACATTTGCTGATATTACAAAAATTCACCACGATCTGGACTGGACCCCAAAGGTCTGTTTTGAAGCCGGTGTTGCCGAAGTCATGGCGAATATCGAGTATTGGCGCGAAGCGCCACTATGGGACCCCGCGTCTATTGAAACAGCGACCGCGCCCTGGTTTCAGTATCTGGCAAAAAGTTAAATGCCCAGCGTTGAACACAAAACATTTACTTTTCTAATCGTAAAAAGAACGATGGGCATTTTCTGTGAAGGGCGATAAGTGAAATGACAAAAATTATGGTCACCGGCGGCGCAGGTTATGTCGGACATGTTCTGGTACCCCGCCTTTTGGAACTTGGTCATGATGTAGTTGTGTATGACACAATGTGGTTTGGTTCAGTGCTGCCGAATTCCCCGCGCCTAACCCAGGTCGCGGGCGACATTCGGGACCAGGCCTGCCTTGAACACGCGCTGGCCGGTGTCGAAACCGTGATTCACCTAGCCTGCATTTCCAACGACACCTCGTTTGCGCTGGATGAGGCATTGTCAACCTCAATCAATCGCGATGCATTTCCGGGTGTAATACGCGCTTGTGAAAAAACCGGTATCCGGCGATTTATTAACGCGTCCACCTCGTCAGTCTATGGCGTGTCTGATGCGCCCGAGGTTTTCGAAGACAACCCAAAGGTCCCGCTGACCCTTTATAATCGCTTTAAATGGGAATGCGAACAGATGCTGGCCGAGGCCGATCCGAATTACACCTGGGTTACCATCCGCCCGGCCACACTGTGTGGCTATTCCCCACGAACTCGTCTGGATCTGTCGGTCAATATTCTGACCAATCACGCGGTCAACAAGGGCACAATCACTGTGTTTGGGGGCGAACAGAAACGCCCTAATCTACATATCAAGGATATGGTCGCTGCCTATGAGATGCTGCTAAATATTCCATCAGACAAAATCCATCGGCGCACTTTCAATTGCGGATTCCAGAACATGCGGATCAGCGAGATCGCTACATCGGTCAAGGCCGAGGTGGAAAAGGCAATGCCGCAACTTGGCACCATCGGGATCACTGTCACAGAAAGCAATGACAACCGGAGTTACCACATAAATTCGGACAAGATTCGACGTGAATTGGGCTTTGGCACAAAGTTCACTGTCAATGATGCGGTTCGCGACCTGTGTCAGGCCTTTCAGGCGGGCCTGCTGCCAAATTCAATGACCGATGACAACTACTTCAATGTTCAGAAGCTAAAGGCGCTGAAAGTCAAATAATCGGCTATCTGGCGGCGCCAAGTTTTTCAAGCATCGTTTTCACACCAAGGCCGTGCGCCTCCAATAAGTCGGCATGTGATCCATAACAATGAATGAATTCGTCTTTAAGGGAAAAGCTGTCAATACGGCAACGAGCCGAAATGTCGAAGGCGAATGATTTCACGGCCGAAGCAAGCCCGCCCATAGGCGCCATTTCTTCAATGGTCACCACATGGGAGTAAGTTTTCAAGATTTGAGCCAGTCCGGAAAACTCCAGCGGCTTTAGCGTGTGAACCGAAAACACCGCTGCTGTACGCCCTGCTGCACCAAGGGCCTGGGCCAACTTCACCGCCTGTGCAGTTATGGTTCCATAAGCAAGGATCGCCACTGATTCTCCACCCCGTATTTTTCGGATTTTTCCAAATACCCAAGGTTCATCAGATTGGCTCGTAAGATCCGGTTCGCCCGCCTTACCCAGCCGAAGATAGGCAGGACCATTATTTTCCCGCGCGCACCATTGGGTGGCGGCAGCTGCTTCCGCAGGATCACTCGGGGCGATAACGCTCATATTGGGTAAGGCGGAAGCAATTGCAATATCTTCCTGCGCATGGTGTGTGCCACCCAACGTGGAATAGGTCACACCGCCGCCAATACCAACCACCGTTACCGGCAGGTTATGATAGCACAGATCATCGCGTATCATTTCAAAGGGGCGAAACAGAGCAAATGTCGCAATCGTGTAAGCAAACGGCCTCAGTCCGCGAAGCGCCATCCCGGCACACATTCCAATCATGACCTGTTCGGCAACACCGGTATTCACAAACCGCTCAGGATAGGCTTCGCGAAATTTCTGAATTGATCCGGCTGGAGAAATATCGGCCACCACAATGCATAAACGTGCATCCTCGCTGGCCAGATCATAAAATTTGTCTGCGAACATATTTCTCATAACGCCGCCCCGTTCTCTGCGCGTTCGATTTCAGCCAGCGCAGTTGCATATTCCTCGGGATTGGGCGAGCGGTAATGCCAGATGGGTGCATTTTCCATATAGGATACGCCGCGACCTTTAACAGTCTTGCCTATGATCATTAACGGACGATCAGCGCGACGCCCGAGAAACGCTTCTTCTATTGCCGATGCATCGTGGCCGTTCACGGCCACCGCTTCAAAGCCAAATGCGCTGACTTTGTCAGCAATGGGATAGAATGCCGGATGCGTTTCGCTTGTCCGACCAAGCCCCTGAAAATCATTCATATCCAAAACGGAAATCAGGTTTGATAGCTTAAGGTTTGCAGCCATCATCATGGCTTCCCAGGTAGAGCCTTCCTGCATTTCACCGTCGGACAAAACACAAAAGACCCGCCGATCAATCCCTAAAATCTTGTCAGCATGTGCCATGCCTGTGGCAATTCCCATGCCATGCCCCAATGACCCCGTAGATGCGGCAATGCCGGGTGTTCCATAATCCGGATGTGCACCCAACCTGCCACGTGGCGTACAATAGTCATCAAGGTCGGATCGGTTCAAAATTCCAAATGCCTCAAGAATGACATATTGCGAGAGGCAGCCATGGCCTTTTGACATCAGAAAAGTATCAATCAGTTTGCCCTTGGCATCGCGCCGCATCAGCGCATGATAGATGACATCAACAATCTCAAGGCAGGAAAACGCGGGCGCGACGTGTAATGCTGACACCTGCTGCGATATTTCGAGAATTCGTCTGCGGAAATTTGCACACCGTAATCTGGCGGCGGCAATATCAAGGCTGTTTGGGCTGCGAGTTGTAGTCATGGCCTACGCCCTTAATACATAATCAGTCGGCCAATCCTTTAACACATCGATATTTGCCCGACCCCATTGAGCCATTTCTGCCAAGCCCGCTTGCCAGTCAATCTCTGGTCGCCAGCCGACATCATTGAAAATTGCTGACGAATCCAGCCAGTATCTGGCATCCTGTCCCAGCCGGTCAGGCGCCATTTCGCAAAGCTGCTCAAATGGTATGCCAAGTGCCTCCGCACATAATTCAACAACACGTCTGATCGATGTCGGCTCAAGCGATCCCGCATTGTAGATGGTGCCCAATGGTGCCTTTTCCGAAACAAGATAAATGGCACGCCCCAGATCGCGGGCATGGATATAGGATTTTTCCGCCCTGCCCCCTCCTTGTAATGGCAGTTTTCGACCGGTCAGCCCCGCAATAATCGCTTTAGGAATAACACGATGCAAAAGCTGCCCGGGGCAATAGGCATTGCAGGGGCGAATGATGTTCATTGGAAAATTGAGGGCGCGGTGAACAGACACCAGATACATGTCAAATGCCGCCTTGGATGCCGCATAAGGACTGGTCGGCTGTATCGGCGATGTTTCCTTGGCAGCAAAGTCCACAGAGCCATAAAGTTCGGATGTCCCGATCTGAATAAACCGTTGAAGGTAGGTTCGTGACATCAATTCTTCGGCAAAACGCGCCAGCGCCATAGAATTGGTCTCAAAAAACCGCCATGATTTTTTCCAGCTTACTGCCCCCTCGCCCTGAGCGGCAAAGTTGATAATCACCTCGGGGCGTTCACGGTCGAGAAGTTCGAGAATAGAATCCATTTCATAGGTAAGATGAAACGCGTGATATTCATATCGATCACGTTTTTCAATACCCAACGAAAAGGCACCGGGACGAAGTGGGCTGCGCCCGATACCGATAACTTTTTCCGGATTGGCATGATCGAGAAGGTAAAGCGCCGCATGAATGCCAAACGAACCGCCGCCGCCAAGAACCACATATTTTTTCATCGTAGTCGCCTGTATTTTTTCGTGATCCGGGGCGATGCCCGCATTCAGCTGATGATGGTCCAGTAATAATCCCCGGTATAGCCAGCCTCAGAAAACAGACTGAGCCAGCCATCCGGATAGTCGTGAAATTTCGCTGTCAAAACCCAGCTCATGAACAGATCGCGCTGTTCGCTGGAATGGTAACTGTCCACCTGCACAAATCCACGTCCGGGTGCCAGCCGTTCGATCTCTCTCATAGCCCTTATGGCTCCAGCCCGATCAAAATTGTGAATGGTATTAAGCGATATAACAGCGGAAAACGAATTATCCGGAAACGGCAAACTATCCGCACTTCCCAGATGCAGTCGCCCGATAACTGCGGGTTCGCAATGGGTCAGGGCGTATTTGGAGATATCCAGTCCAAAAACCTCAAGTCCGGGGCAGGTCAGCATAAGGTCTTTAACAAGAAAGCCCTTGGCACATCCAACGTCTAGAACCCGGTCCCCGGGCTTTAGGCCGAAATGATCAACCATATCGCGGGCTACTGGAAGCCAGCGGCCATCATAGCTATAGCCACCATAGCCCACATCGCGCGAACCGTCGAAATATTCCGCGCCATATTGGCGAGCAATCGCGATATTTTTCGGCGTCTGTGCAGCGGCACGCTTTTCCAATTGACGTTTTGTCGCGGGTAACGCGGCCAGCAGGTTTACTTCACGCATTTATCACCCATTTCCGTTTATCCAATCTGCGCTGACAGATGGTTGAGATGCTTTTGTATGGTTGCGTCATGCAAAAGGTTATCAAAATGTCCGCGTTGGCAAAGTGCCTTGAAATGTTGATATTCCATTGACCATGTGGGATCTGGCTGAATCAGCGTTTTTGACACTTCGGTGGGGCGCCCGCTGGGCAAGACCCTGGTGCGCTGGATAAACGTGGACGGCCCCCATTTGCACAATGATTCAATATGAGCGCTGCCGTTTTCCCCGTAGATGTCACAGGTGAAATGATTACGCCAGCTGACCATGGTCGCCTCAAGCTCAAATGCCAGGCGCCCTTGGGCAAAAAAGTTTACATGGTCTGGCGCACGGTTTTCAAATCGGTTTGCCATGACCAGACTGAATTTTTCCGGAAGGCATCCAAACCAGAAATCAATCGTATCAAGCATGTGCGAACCCAGGTCCGGCAGTACGCCGGCACCCTGATCGCGCCATTGACTGTTTCGCACATCCCGTGCGGTACCATTCCCATAAAATATCCGGCAAAGATATGGTTTGCCCATCGTCCCGGAAGCAAGGTAATCCCGCATTGCAACGAAATGTGGTTCAAACCGATGGTTATAAGCTGTATAGCAAACCACATTTTTCGCTGATGCCAGTGCCGCCAGCTCTGCATAATCTTCGGGTGTATTGAACAGCATCGGCTTTTCGACCAGAACATGTTTGCCGTGGTCCAACAGATATCGAATTATATTTGCCTTTGGCTCATCCGGCGTACATACAAGTGCTGCATCAAACAGGTCGGTCGACACTTCTTCAATCTGTTTGAAGTCCGCAGTTGCGACATGCGGGTCAACAATGCCAGCCACATCGGTGCCAGCAACCTCTGCCCGCTTGCGGCCCTGATTACCTGCGCCAATAATGATCACCCGCAATTGCGTCATATCATCAGCCCTCTGGTTTCACAGCAATGTCGAAACCGGCGGCCAGAGCATCCTTGCGAAACATGGCGACCGTTTCCAGGGAATATGCGGCAAGGTCCTTTCCTACCAGCGGAAGTTTGGCAAGTATATCATTGGTGGCAGTTATAATATGGCAGCCAATTAGATCAGCCTGAAACACGTTCAGTAATTCACGCGGAGAGGCCCAGATGAGTTCTGCTTTCGGCAACGTTTTCAGCAGTTGCAATGCCGCTGACATTACAGGGACCGGATCACGGCCAGTATCGGCTATGCGTCCGGCGAATATGGAAACGATAGCGGGCGTCCCAGGATGAAGTACATCGCGGATCGCCTTTACCTGATCCAATGTCATCACAGCTGTCACGTTCAGGGATATGCCAGCATTTGACAATTTACCGATCATGCCTGTTGCGCTGACGCCGTCAGTTTTGGTCACGGGAATTTTTACATTAACGTTTTGACCCCAGCTGGCAATTTCGTGCGCCTGACGTTCCATGGTTTGGAAGTCATCCGCAAAAACCTCGAACGAGACCGGCCTGTCGCGAATGGCGTCCAATACCCGCCGCGCGAATGCGGCATAGTCCGATATCCCTGCCTTGCGCATTAAAGTTGGATTTGTTGTGAACCCTTTTATCAAAGGATTTGCTGCCATTTTTAAAATGCCATCAAAATCGGCCCCGTCGGCAAATAGTTTGATTTTCAGATCAGAGACCTTTGGTTCCATTGTGGGTGTCATGGGTGTATTCCCTGTCGGAGAATCAGCGCGACCGCTGCTGGAAAGTGCGGCACCGATGCCAGCAGGGAATCGGATGGCGGTAAAGGCTCACAATAATGTCGATCCACAAATATTGCATGGCAGCCAGCGCCCGCAGCTGCCTGCATGTCACTCAGGCGATCCCCGATCATAAAGCTTTGATTAAGGTCGACCCGCAATTTCTCTGCTGCTCGAATCAACATGGCGGATTTTGGCTTCCGACATGCACATCCTTCATCCTGAGCATGGGGACATATCTCAATCTGATCAACCGCCAGACGCTGGGTCAATCGGGCATTCATCTGTTGCATAATGGCCCAGGATATCCTGGCCTTAGCGATATCCGGCTGATTGGTCACAATGACAGTTCGAAATCCGGCAGATTTAAGTCTGGCATGGGCTCCAACGACCCCCGGAAGGAGCCTGAAGCGGGCCAATTCACGAACAGCCACGGGTTTTCCGTCGATGACATCAGAACGCACCAGAACGCCATCGCGGTCAATAAAGACCGCGCGCAGGGCTTGATTTGATCCCGGTTCCTTTTTCATCCTAATCCCGTCAATGGACTGTGCCATTGCGGATGATAATGCCTGCATCTAAACCGAAGGTTAAGGTTCCGAGGCCAAAATCCTGCCACTAGCTGAAATTATGGGCATCGCTGGACAAAACGGCCTATTCGGGCGAATTTT
>CAISDR010000488.1 GCA_903884125.1 uncultured bacterium | reverse complement strand
TCATGCCCTGCGCAAGGACCTTGGCAAATATTCTGCCGCACTGGTGGGCGTGCAACTGGTTGACTACAAGGTCCGTATCCTGAACATGGCAGGAACCGATGCCGTGACCCGCGTGATGATTGAAAGTATTGATCAGTCAGGCGTGCGCTGGGCGACTGTCGGCGTGTCGCCCAATATTGTTGATGCGTCTTTTGAAGCCTTGCTTGATTCAATCACCTACAAACTGTTCAGGGATCAGATTACCTGATCCGGATCGTCAGCCACGTAGTGAATCCAGTGAAAATGCCCCGCCGCCGATACGGATCAGGTGGACCAGAATTGCCGCCCATACAATGTGGACTGTCCACGCATCGGGATAAACAAATATCTGTATGACAGCTGTCATGCCCAGCAGGCCCAGTGCAGCCAGCCGCGTTCCCAGGCCCAGGATCAGTAATATCGGCAGGACATGTTCGGCGGTGGCCGCCATGGGCGCTGCAATTTCCGGGGACAGAAACGGCACCTGATATTCTTCACGAAAAAGCTCAATTGCGCTTGGCTTCAGGGTGAAAAATCCATCAACTTTTGTCCGCCCTGATGCCCAGAACACCTGTGCGATCGCAACGCGTGCCAGCAATGCATCCAATCCTGTCGGGAAAAGTGACAGAATATTATCCACATGACGCCACAGCTTTAAAATCGCGTTCATTTTTAATTTTCCTTGATGGACAGATTTGTTATCAGCCGCTGGGCCAGCAGGTATTGCAGATGGGGCAGGGCTGTTTTCAGACCACCGGCGTCTTTCAGCGCCTGACCAAGTGTTCGACCTGACGAAAGTGCAATTGCCAGTTGCCGGCAGACAGGATCAACTGCCAAGACAAGCACATCGAAACCGGGCCTTGCGATCATCAGGCAGACGCCCCGGTCCGGCAGTGCAATGAACTGATCGGTATCGATGACATCGCTCTGGTGCACCTGAAAAACGACATCAATCGGAAAGGCGGACTCAACAAAACCAGTGGACGGATGCAATTGCGCGACAAGTTCCAGCATCTGTTCAGGTTCGAACTGTCCGATAGCATCTGGTGCCAGCGGTTCTTGATCGGGCGCGTGAAACGCATTTAACCAGAGGTGCTCAAGCCTTGCCACATCCACCAGATAGGGGACGGTCTTACTGACAGGCTGGCCATCAAGCCATTGCGGAAAACCGTTGCCGATCCATTTCAGTGCAGCGGATGAAGGCGGGCGGTAAAGCAGGAAATCGCGCGCATGCGCGCTGAATGAATCATTTCCGATCAGCGCTTTGACCACCGGATAGCTGTCGCCGAGTGCCTCAATCCAGCCATGCCAGATCGTATTGCGATGTATCCGCCAGGGCAGCTGTTCGGTTGAGACACTGCTCGTCAATGTGGCGGCAATTGCTCTTTGCTCTTCCACCAGAGCCAGAATATCAGGCTGCATGGGGCTGCTCGTTGAATCCATTCATGATCCGGTCTGCAATCCCAGCGCATTCGATCAGGGTCCGTGCAGGCGGTACATCGGTATCCCACTCGATCAGGCTGGGTTTTGAACCGCAAACGGCAATCACCTCGCGATAAAGCTGCCAGACCGGGTCGGCGACCGGACCGCGATG
>CAISDR010000487.1 GCA_903884125.1 uncultured bacterium | reverse complement strand
TTATATTATTGCCCGTGTTCTGGCAGTGGCTGTAGCCATTCTGCCGTTTTCATATGGCGCTTCGGGTGCTGAACGTACCACTGACGCTGCTGAAAATACAATTTCCAAAAGCCTCGAGACGATAACTGTCACCGGCAAAAAGCGGGCTACCGCGCCCAATATTCAGCCACAAACATTGGAAAATGTTACAAATATTGAAATCGCCCAGACAGTTAACATGCTGGATGCGGAGGATGCTCTGAAGTATCTGCCGAGCCTTTTTGTCCGCAAGCGGAATAACGGCGATACGCAGCCGGTACTTGCGACACGGACCTGGGGTGTCAATTCGAGCGCCCGCAGTCTGGTTTATGCGGATAATGTACTGATCACAGCATTAGTGGCCAACAACAATACGATCGGTGCACCGCGCTGGGGCATGATCAGCCCGGATGAGATTGAGCGTGTCGATGTTCTCTATGGCCCGTTTGCTGCCGAATATTCGGGCAACTCCATGGGGGCGGTTGTCAGATATGTGACCAAGGCGCCGCAGGATTTCGCAGCTACCGCAAAACAGTCAGAGTCGTTTCAGAACTTCGAGGTCTATGGGACGCACGATACATTCAGAACGGATCAGACCAGCGTGGGTCTTGCCGGGCGCATGGATAAATTATGGATCAGGCTGGGTGGCGAACATACATTCAGTCAGGCCCAGCCGCTGACTTATCCAACGGTCACGAACGTTCCGGCTGGTACTTCGGGCATTATCCTTGCCCAGAACAAACTTGGTCAAACCGCAAATATAGCGGGTGCCACCGGCCTGCTTGAGACCGATATGGACAATGTCACGGCCAAATTTGGCTATGATGTCAGCGAAAATTTTCGGGCGGTCTATGCCATCGGTCTTTGGCAGAATGATGGAAAATCCCATGCACAGACGTTCCTTGCAGATGCTAGCGGCAATCCCACCTTTGGGAGTGTTGCCGGATTTGCCAGCGGGACTTATCTGATTCAGGAACAACATTCTTCCCATAGTCTTTCGCTTGCATCCAATGGACGTTCGAACTTTGATTGGGAACTGGTAGGAAGCCACTATAGTTTTGACACTGATAACCAAGAAGCGCCAACATCGGTTGGAACCGGGACTACGATAAATCCTATAGGACGCGTGACCAGTTATACTGGTACCTATTGGACCAATCTTGATGGCAAGATCGTAAAGCGGCAGGCGCATTCGTCCACTGATCAGGCAGCAGACTATCGCCCGGTCGGATCAAACCAAATCAGCCTGGGATTTCATGCCGACTGGTACAAGCTAAACAATCCGACCTACAACATCGGCAACTGGGCTGATGGTGCTTCGTTTCAGGAAACAAGCCTGTATAGCGCTGGTCGGGGACTGACAAAGACAAGCGCAATATGGGGTCAGGATTCCTGGGTTTTTGCGCCAAATCTTATCGCTACGATTGGCGGACGCCTTGAATGGTGGTCGGCCACCCAAGGCAATAATTATCAGCAGAGCGGGACGAGTGGCACCGGTATTGACCAGCCCAAGGTCACACGAAACACATTCTCACCAAAAGTCACGCTTAGCTGGGATCCGACGGCCAACTGGTCGGTCAAGGGCTCTTTTGGACAGGCCTATCGTTTTCCAACTGTGGGTGAACTGTTTCAATTGGTTACCACCGGGACGTCGTTTACTTCACCCAATCCGAATCTGAGCCCGGAAAAGGTCTATGCCGATGAGCTGACGATTGAGCATATTTTTGGAAACGCTGACCTACGCCTGTCGCTGTTTCAGGAAAATGTGCGCAATGCTCTTATCGCTCAGACCTGTCAGCTTATCGCTGCAAATGGAAGCATTTCGAACGTTTCCTACACACAGAATGTGGGCGAGGTGCAAAATCGTGGCATTGAGTTTTCATTCGATGTCAAAGGTGTGGTTGTAGAAGGGTTTGATATCCGGGGCAGTACAACTTATGTCGATTCACAAATTCTTCGCGATGACAATGCAAAGTCCAGCCTGAATTCAGCGCTGGGTATTTCGGTGGTCGGCAAGCGTGCACCCTATGTGCCCGACTGGAAGGCAAGTCGGATTGCAATCTACCACGCAAATCAGAAATTCAGCCTGTCGGTGGGCGGGCGCTATAGCGGCCTGATCTATTCGACCATCGATAACGC
>CAISDR010000486.1 GCA_903884125.1 uncultured bacterium | reverse complement strand
GGGTTGTGGGGTCACAAAAACCGATGGCGTCAAAGCCCAGTGCCAGCGCCTGCGCGACAATGGCCTGACGCAAATCAGCCCTAGAAGTCGAGGTCGGCATAATGCCGGGGTGGCGGCATGCCCGCGATATGATCAGCCAGAATGGTTCTGAATGATGGCCGTGATTTGACACGCGCATACCAGTCGCGGGCAGGCAGGTGAGCATCCCAGGGCACGGCGTTGATATAGTCAAGGCAGGATAAATGTGCTGCAGCTGTCAGGTCAGCCAGACCATATTCTTCTCCCGCCAGCCATTTGCGCCGTTCGACCAGCCATGTCACATAAGTCATGTGCCGGTGAATATTCTGATGGCCTGCGCGCACCTTTGCGGAATCGGGCTCGCCACCACCCATAAAACGTTTGTTCACTTTTTCATAAAGCAGATGCGCCATGACTTCGGTCTGGAACAGCTGATCAAACCACGCGACCAGCCGGCGTGTTTCTGCGCGCGCTGCCGGATCAAATCCCATCAGCCGACGATCCGGATAAACTTCCTCCAGATATTCTGCGATTACCTGTGAGTCGACAACGACAGTTCCATCCAGATCAATCAGCACCGGCACTTCGCCCGCAGGATTGAGCGCCAGAAATTCCGGGCGTCTTTCCCAGACCTTTTCTGGAATCAGTGTGGCCTCAAGCCCCTTTTCGCCCAGAATAATGCGCACTTTCCGAGAAAAAGGCGACAAAGGAAGATGATAAAGGCGGCGCATATGATCCTGATTCAGAACAATTGCCAAAGTCGGCTGCTGAAACCGGAAAACAATGTCCAGCGAGTCGTCTGATAGCCAAGACTATGCATTTTTGAATCAAATGCTACTGGCTAAGTGCAGCAGGCACCGAAAGATAATGTCCGATAAATGCTAGGCCCGTTTAGGATCATATTCACCGGTTCGACGATAACGCTTCAGGTAACTTGGCAGAATGGACTCCGCAGGTGTCGGGGAAATGCCCAATGCGTCAAAGCCAGCAGCGCCGGGTGCCACAACATTGTCAATGCCGAGTAATTTAACCTGATCCATGGTCAGGAGCGGTTTTGGCAACAGGCCCAGGAAAAATGCTTGAGCCATGGCTATCGCGCCTGGTACCGGAACCAGCCAGCAATGCAGCCCGGTCACTGCCAACACCAGCTCCATCAGTTCCCTGAAACTGTATATGCGTGGGCCACCCAGTTCATACGTTTTGCCTCGTGTCTGGTCCTGCGCAAGTGTCGCCAGCACCGCCTGCGCCACGTCACCCACGTAAACCGGCTGGAACTTCGTGTTGCCGCCGCCAATCAGCGGCAATACGGGTGAAAATCGCGCCAGCGAGGCGAAAAGGTTGAAAAATCCATCCTCGGTCCCGAACACGATGCTTGGCCGAAGGATCGTCGTAGCTTCAAAGGCCGCCAGCGCGCCCGCTTCCCCTAAAGCTTTGGTCGTGCCGTATTTTGCCGGGCTTTCCATATCAGCGCCAATTGCCGAAATGTGTATGAACCGCTTGACGCCAGCCTTTTTGCAGGCACCGGCAATACATGCCGGTGCCTGTGCCTGAATATTCTCGAAAGACTGGGCGCCGGAGGCATAAAGAATGCCCACCAGATTGATCACGGCATCGGCGCCCGCGACCGCCCGTGCGACGGAAGCATCATCCCGAATATTCGCCTGAACCGGTTCCACCTGACCCACCTGCCCCAGCGATCGCAGGGTATAGGCGGTATTTGGCCGGCGCACGGCGACGCGCACGCGCCAGCCCTGCGCGGCCAGAGCCCGCACCACATAACGCCCGATAAAGCCCGATCCACCAAATACGGTTGCCAAGGGTTGATGGGTCACATATTCCTCCAAGGTCAAAGAGCGCAGCGGATAAACCGATCTGTTCATATCCAATATCAATTTAACGGCCAGCGCACTAGCATGTATCAGGGCAGGCGACAAATGGGCGCTGATATGGCTGGGATTTTGAAATTTTCGGTTGTGATGGTGTCGCGCGGCCGGCCTGAGGGGTTGTTACGGGCGGTGGAGTCCCTCCACCTGATGGCGGAAAACCGGGATGCGCTGGAGATCATTGTTGGTATCGATCAGGACGATGCCCATACCATTGATTTTATCAAGGCAAATGAATTTCCCCCTGTGCGTTTCGTCATTGCGGAACGGGCGATGAACTTTCACCACACGCTGAACACTTTGGCCAAGACGGCAAAAGGCGATTATCTGTGCGGGTTTGGCGATGATTACATGGCGGTCACATTCGGCTGGGACCGTCTGGCCAGCCAGACCGCCCATCTGTTTGCGCGATCTGAAGTGATGATGGCGTGGCATGATCCGGGACAGCCGGGTTTTCCAACCCTTTACATGGTTCCGCGTGCCTGGCTGCAGTTCAAAACCTTTGCCAACGCCCTATTCCCCTATTGGTGGTCGGATACAGAATGGGATGAAATCGCACGCTATGCCGGGCTCTTTGTTCAGCCGGACATTCATGTGGAAATGCCGTCCGGACGCGGACGTACCCAGGGCCTGCGCGATCTGGATTTCTGGCGCGATCTGTTCCAGCGGCTGCGCCCCGAACGCGAGGCTGTTGCAGATCGCGTCATTGCAAGGTGTCTGCCGGACTGGGCGCAGATGGCGGCCCATCAGGCCCGTATGGATCGGCGGACCCTTCACATCATCAAGCTTTTGCAATTTGAGTATCCGGAAGTGGCGGCAGATTTCGAGGCCAATCAGAGCGGGGCAGGTCATCCCCGGTATGGCGAATGCAAAGCGGTCGCAGAACAGGTCCTGCAAAGGTTAATAGTCGGCGAACAAGGGTCGATTTCGACCTAAAAAGCGCTGTTTCGGTATTCGCTGTGCGAAAGTCATTGACAGTCGGGGGGTCTAGGGGCTACCTCAGCCGCCTTGCGCCGGATGTGCCCTGGTGGCGGAATGGTAGACGCGCTAGTTTCAGGTACTAGTGCCCGAAAGGGCGTGGAAGTTCGAGTCTTCTCCTGGGCACCATCGCAAGGCGCGTATCCAATCTACCGGGAACGCCACAGACAATGAATACGCTCTATCAGGGCGACCTGCCGGCAGACCTGGATCTTGGATCGGTTGTTGCCATCGACACGGAAACCATGGGGCTGGACCCGCGCCGGGACCGCCTGTGTCTGGTTCAGCTTTCTTCCGGTGATGGCAACAGTCATCTGGTGCAACTGCCCCGGACCGGCGCCAACTGCCCCAATCTGATACACCTGCTGACCAATCCCAAGGTTTTGAAATTATTTCATTTTGCCCGGTTTGACATCGGGATGATCCACAAGCATCTCGGTGTGGTTACTGCCCCCATTTACTGCACCAAGATCGCTTCAAAGCTGATCCGGACCTATACCGACCGCCATGGCCTGAAGGATCTTGCCAAGGATCTGGCCGGTATCGACCTGTCCAAGCAGCAGCAAAGTTCTGACTGGGGTG
Organism: uncultured bacterium; assembly: GCA_903884125.1. GTDB lineage: Bacteria > Pseudomonadota > Alphaproteobacteria > CAISDR01 > CAISDR01 > CAISDR01. The sequence goes on along the minus strand of CAISDR010000486.1, from coordinate 518 downwards.
CTGCCGACCTGAACGAAGCGCAACTGGCCTATGCAGCTTCGGACGTTCTATACCTGCACCAGATCAAGGGCAGGCTTGACGAAATCCTGATCCGCGAAGGACGCATGGATCTGGCCCGGCGCTGTTTTGACTTTCTGCCAACGCGGGCCGAACTCGACCTGCTTGGCTGGGACGAGCCGGATATATTCAGCCATTAGGCCAGGCGGCTCGGTATAATTTTTACAAACCGCACGAAGCGTTGCCAGTTTTCGCTGCCGCGTCTCACATTGACCTTTGCCCCATTGCTGCGCCATATTGTCGGCGTGGAATCAAGTTTCATGCCAAGATTGCAAGTCTGCTTGGATTCAGAATATTTCAAAGGCCTGATCCTAGCAGACCGCCCCCCAATGCTCGTTATTGAGCCCTGTCATCGGGACAGCAGTTCAAATGTTGAAAGATATTCGTCGGAACGCAGATTCGGTCAGTGTCGAGGGGCAGCCGGATGTCCTTGTGGCGCGTCGCGTTCTGGGTATTGAAGC
>CAISDR010000485.1 GCA_903884125.1 uncultured bacterium | reverse complement strand
GATGAACATAGCAGTGCTGGTCGCCGAAAGTATTTTTGACTTCATAGATGATGGCACAGAGTTTGCCCAGATTATCTCGGACCCAATAGACGCTGAGTGGATTGAAGACAAAGCCAAGAATGCGCGGAAAGCATAACAGGTCGATGCGTCCTAGCGGTTGTTCAATCCCGGCACGCTGAGCCAGATTTTCAATCCATGGACGCAACGGTGAACCATCACGCGGTCCATGATCACGATCATGAAACGAAAACAGACCAAAGCGGTTATATGAAAAAAGGCGTAGATTCAGGTCCAGATCCGGCAAGGTTTCCAGATCAAATAGACATGAAAATACAGAATAGGAAAACCGGTGCCGCATGGGGCGGTGACGGATATGGCGCACAATGGAATGATATAGTGCGCCCTGTGTCATCGGGCGTCATCCAGCCGTTTGATCAGACCGGCCCAGGGCGGGCTTGCCCCCAAAGCCTGTGCGGCCTGAACGCCAGAGCGCAGGCCATCTTCGTGAAAGCCATGGCCCGTCCATGCACCCGCATAATAAATGCCACCGCGTCCCTGTATTTCAGGTAACGCCTTTTGTGCATTAATCGTGGCGCGATCAAATTGCGGATGGTCATAATTCAGCACGGTAAAAGTAAGTTCCGGCCGTGGCGGTGTTGTGGGGTTCAGGGTCACAAATAATGGCCGCGATGCATCCAGATTCTGCAACCTGTTCATCCAATAAGTCACCGTGACCGGCAGCGTTTCATCGGCATTTTTTTCAGCCAGATAATTCCAGCTGGACCACACCACACGTCGGCGCGGCATCAGATTGGTGTCGCGATGAACATAAGCCTTGTTGGGTGCATATCGAATAGCGCTCAGGATCGCGCGTTCCTGGGGGTCTGCATCGCTTAGTAGTCGGTTCGTGATATCGCCGTGAGTTGCAAGGATCACCTTGTCAAAAATCTGATCCGATTCGCTTGCGCATATAACACGCACCTGTTTGCCATCACGGATAACCGAGGTTACGGGCTGGTTCAGGCGCAGGCGTGTGCCCAGACGGTCAGTTATTGCCTTTACATACTGGCGCGATCCCCCTGATACGGTGCGCCAGACCGGCCTGCCGTCAAAGCCCGTAAGCAGGCAATGGTTGTCGAAAAACGCAATGAAACTGGCGGCTGGAAATTCCAGAATTTCCCTTGCCGGTGTTGACCAGATCGCCGCCGACATGGGCAGCAGGTAATCATCCATAAACGCGCGACCAAAACGCCCGCGCGCAAGATAATCACCCAGCGATTCTTCGCCAAGTGCACCTGACTGGCGATCACGTTTTGCACTTTCGTTAAAACGTATCAGGTCGCGCAGCATCATCAGAAAGCGTGGGCTAAACAAATGGCGCTTTTGCGCAAACAGGCTGGCAAAGGTATCGCCCGCCCATTCAAACCGGCCCTGATCGCGGGATATGCCGAAACTCATGCTGGAGGCTTCGGTTCTGATCCCCAGTTGCGCAAACATCGCGGTAAGGTTTGGATAGTTCAGTTCATTGTAAACAATGAAGCCGGTATCAACGGCGATGGTGGTGCCCGTATAGTCCACGTCAATCGTATTGGAATGACCACCGGCGCGGCTGGCGGATTCAAAGACCACGACGTCATGGCTGTCCGCCAGAATATGGGCAGCCCCCAGTCCGGAAATGCCTGAACCAATAATGCCAATCCGCATTTAAAGAACTTCCCTGTGCTCTGGCCTATTCTCTAGCGGGTTTGGGCAGTGCCGCAAAGGCGGATAATGCGCGCGCGCGCGCTGCGCCATGATCGATGATCGGGGGCGGGTAGTCTTTCGGTGGATGTTCAGCCGTCCATGGCTTGTGGATCAGGCTATCGGGCAATTCGCGCAGTTCCGGCACAAACCGGCGCACATAGTCGCCATTGGGGTCAAATTTTTCCCCCTGAAGGATCGGGTTGAATATGCGGAAATAAGGGGCGGCGTCCGCCCCTGACCCGGCCACCCATTGCCAGGACGCGGCATTATTCGCCAGATCGGCATCAACCAGCGTATCCCAGAACCATTCAGCACCCATCTGCCAGGGCACCATCAGATGTTTGACCAGAAATGATGCCACCACCATGCGTACCCGGTTATGCATCCAGCCGGTGGTCCACAACTCGCGCATGCCGGCATCCACAATCGGATAGCCGGTCTGTCCGTGACACCATGCTTTGAATGCTGCGGGGTCTTCCTCCCAGGGAAAATGATCAAATTCCGGTCTTAAGGATTTTTCGGGCAGGGTTGGAAAATGATGCAGCAGGTGGTGGGCAAATTCCCGCCAGCCCAGTTCGGCCAGCAGCTTGTCGCTATTGCGGTCCGGGCTGCGGGCACCAATCGCCCGCCAGATCTGGCGCGGGCCGATTTCGCCGAAATGCAGGTGTGGCGACAGTCGCGAGGTCGAGGCGCGATCCGGCCGGTCGCGTTCGGCCGCATAATGTGACAGGCCATTTTCCAAAAACAGATCAAGTGCGGCGTTCGCCCCGGCTTCACCCGGTTGCCAGACCGGTTCGAACGATTTAGCCCAGTTTGGCCGGGTGGGTAACAGTCTCAGATCATCCAGCGCCAGACCGGACAGCGCGGGCAGCGGGCCGGTCTGCTTTCGCGGAACAGGTGCCGGAGGTCCGACATCGATTATCGCTCGGGCGGCTTCCCAAAAGCGGGTGAACACTTTAAAAGGCGATCCCGCCTTGGTCGCGACGGCAAACGGTTCAACCAGCAACTGCGCATTAAACGACTGGGTATCGATGCCCGACGCCTTTAATCCTGATTTGATGGGCGCATCGCGCATTGTGGCAAAGGGTTCGTAAAGCCGGTTCCAGTACACAGCCGTTGCTCGCGATTCTGAAACCAGTGCCGGAATAATATCCTGTGGTGATCCCTGCCGGATTATCAGCGGCACGTTTAAGGCGGCCAGATCGCGTGTCAGCGCCTGCAGCGAATGATGCAGCCACCACCGGCTGGCGCCACCGGTGACATGCGGCGTATGCGCATGCGGATTGAAACGCCCGACGGTTGGGCTGGATTCCGCAATATAAACTGCAATGACGGGGTGGCCTGCGGCCAAAGCCGCAGAAAGTGCCGGATTGTCATTTACACGCAAATCCTGACGGAACCAGAGGAGGGTCGAAGGCAAAGTTTTGTCCATTCGGTTATAAAGCAGGATGGTATACGAAAAAATCGCCCGGGCGGTTCAAAAAATAATTACTGACTAAGCGCCACGGCCCCGCAGCCAGTCGTACATTGCGGTGATGGCTTTTGAATTGTCGGGGCCAACATAGTTATCTTCCACGATGATCGGCCGGGGCCGACAAAGACTTGTGAACAATTTGGCATGAAGCGATCGTACGGTAATGGGCACAGCCAGAAACTCGTCAAAACCATATTCGCCGAGCGCTGTTTTTAGGTGGTTAATGGTCGGGTAAAATGCGTAGGCAATCATCGGTATGCCGGGTTCCAGATTGACCTGACCTCGCCGTACGGTCGCCGCAATCTCTCCCGCGGAGATATCGCCACCGACATTACTTAAAAGTACCGCAATGTCAGCACGCGCCGGTATATCGTTCAATTCCTCTTTTGAATTTATATAGATGAAATGTCTTGCCCCCATTCCCCATAAAAGACCACGGATTAAATTCCGGGTCGAATTGTTTGCGTCATGTAATGCGATCATAAGCTCATGCAACTTACTAAACTCTCTGACCGGACGTTCGATCATCAGGTCCGGTCCAGCCTTGCAACAAGTCCGCCTTCATCGCCATCGAAAGTGGAAAATCTCGAGAATATGGCTTTCAGTCCGTTTGGCGTTTCGACAACGACAAATGGTGTTTTCTGATCGCTTCGATGCCAGGATGCAAGTTGGTTCAGACTCGTTTGGGAAAGAAAATCTGCGATTGATTGTCCAAGCATTTCATCTGGATCATATCCCATCGCCCTCCCTGCCGCACGATTTGCACGGGTTATCGATAAAAGCTGATCGGTATAGATTACCGGTAATGGCAGTTGATCCAGCGCGCTTTGTTCCATTTCGGATTCCAGGGCCATCCGAAGAAAAGCAAATTCCTGCAAGGATTCAATTGTACGAATATCCTGATATGATCTTAGTGCCGCAATTAATGTAACAAATAATTTGGTACTGGTTAATTCGGTCTTTTCTTTGTAGTCGTTGATATCGTAATCGACGATGACAGAACGTTCCGGTGCTGATCCTGGCTGGCCCGTTCGCAATATAATGCGCGTAGCAGCCATGCCAAATGTTCTGCGCAAACTTCGGGCGACCATCAGCCCTGCATCATCAGTTTCCATGACAACGTCAAGAAAGATAACGGCAAGGTCCTTGATTGACGGTGCCATTCGGATTGCTTCGGCACCTGAATAGGCGTGAAAGAATTGCACTCCACGGCCCATGAATCGCTCATTGCGCAACGCAAACATCGTTGCTTCATGAATATCCGGACTATCATCCACAATCAGAATGCTCCAGGGCGAGCGATCCTGATCATCGTCCTGTACTGATGTTGATTGAGCAAAAATATCGCTATCCATTCGACAACTCCTATACCGGTATGGTGATGATAAATTCGCAGCCCCTGTCGGGCCTGCTGTTGAGTTTCACTTCGCCTGCCAGCGGGCCTGCGACCAGATTGTGGACAATATGAAGACCTAATCCTGTGCCACCAGAGTCGCGTTTGGTGGTAAAGAACGGATC
>CAISDR010000484.1 GCA_903884125.1 uncultured bacterium | reverse complement strand
GTGGTCATCATCGTTGTTCTAATTGCCGTGACCTATGCGATCCGGGGCTTTCTGGCAAAGGTCAATCCCGACGACGTGTTTGCTGCGATCGCTGCAACCCCGCTTCATCGCATTCTGGCAGCGCTTGGGGCTGTGGCTTGCGCCTTTGTGGCGCTGATGGGCTATGACTGGTCCGCCATGCGCTACATCAATGTGCCGCTGGCCTATCGGACGATCGCACTCGGCTCATTCTGCGGTTATGCCATCGGCAATACGGCAGGATTTACCATCGTCACCGGCGGGGCTGTGCGCTATCGCATCTATGCGCCTGCGGGACTTACACCGGGCCAGATCGGCATTGTCACGGTATTCACCATGCTGGCCTTCGGGCTGGGGATTACATTGGTGGGCGGCACCGGCCTGATTTTCCAGCCTGAACTGGTTGCCGGATCGTTTCATGGGTCGACAGAATATCTGCGCGCCCTTGGCGTTCTGATTGTCCTTGGGATCGTGGCCCTTGTTGGCCTGTCCTATTGGCGGCACGAGCCAATCCGCTATGCCGGATTAAGCCTCAGGCTTCCATCGGGTCCGATCATGCTGGCTCAGGTTGGCATATCGGTGGCTGACATGGCCTTTGCCGCCCTGTCGCTTTATCTGCTGATGCCCACGGAAGTCGATATTTCCTACCTGGGTTTTGCCGTTGTTTATTGCGCGGCAATGATGGTGGCGGTTTTCACCCATGTACCCGGCGGTGTCGGTGTGTTCGAGGCCGTCGTGATCTTTGCCATGAAAGACGTGGTACCGCTGGAACAGCTGGCTGCGGCATTGGTCCTTTGGCGGTCGCTTTATTACTTCGTGCCCCTGATCGTGGCCTCGGTGCTTATGGCCCTGCATGAAGGTTTCAGCTATTGGAGCCGCAGGCGACAGCGTGCCGGTCTTGATCGCTAAAAGCGTCCAGTCTTGTGATTTGCGCCGCTTAAGATTATGTTAACACCTGAAGATTAAAACACTCAGGTGCCCGAAATGGGGCACGTGTTTTTGTCCCGGTACCTTGGGAATTTGGCAAAACGCCGATTTTTCCGAAAACGCTTAATTGGGGAACGAGGTCAAAATGACCGTAAATCCAATATCTTTCAGTGGTTACGCCCCCGGCCTGCTGACAACGCCAGCAAGCCTGCCCTCAGGACCAACACCGTCCACAGTTGCTGATGTCTCAGCGGTGAATGTGGACGTAAATTACCCCCGCGCCATCCGGACATTCACCGCCCAATCCGGCGACAACTATCGCGTGGCCGCCCTGTTCAAAACGCAGGATTCCGGAGCCAGTGATACCTTTACCGTAGTTGCCCGTGGTGGCGGAACACTGCAGCTTGATGGTGTGGCTGTTGATCCCACAACCAAGACCACGTTTACATCTGACGAGTTCAACCGCCTGTCATTCAATGCAGGTGCAACGGATTCCGATATCGCGGTTGTGGTGCAGAATGGCTCAACGGCATCCGATGCATTTCAGATCACGGCCAAGACGGGCGCCACGCGTTCGCTGGATGCGCTACCAGCCCTCTACAGCTCTGATCCGCTGGCCCTGCTTGCCTTCGGGGCCAATCTGACCGCTGGTTCAACCACCGCTCAACAACCGACAATTTCCGCCGCGGGTAATTTTACGGCGGTGAGCGGCGATCTATACCGTGTGGCCACCCTGATCAATGTGGCACCGGCTTCCGGGTCCACCATCACATCTTACAATCTGGGTGTGCGCGGTGGCGGTGCGCTGGTTCTTGATGGTGCAGATGTTGATCCAAACACGAAAACATCTTTTACGGCGGATGAATTCTCTCGACTGCAATTTCGCGCCGGATCAACAGCCAGTGATTTTATTGTCTCGGCCACGGGCAGCAACGGGATCGGCGCACCGGCGGTGGGCTTTAGCGCATCGGTTGGCACAAGCGATTTTGACCGCACCATCAATGCCGAGGCCGCGCGCTATGCAGCCGGTGAATATGGCCTGATCGCATTCACCGCCTCGATCTCGCAATCCAAGACGGCGGGGGTGTCACCAAGCGTCAAAACCGTTGGCGATTTTCAGGCCCAGAGTGGTGAAAGTTATCGCGTCGCTTCCCTGTTTAGCGGAAAGGCCGGATCAGGCGGATCAATCGATTCCTATCTGGTGGCGGTAAAGGGTGGGGGCACCCTTAGCCTGGATGGAAACGCAATCGATTCCACGACCACAACCAGTTTCACCGCCGATGAATTTGCGCGACTGAAATTCACTGCTGGCGGGTCCGACAGTAAACTGGTGGTGGCCGCACAAAGCGGGACGACATCATCGGCGGCGGTTGAAATCACGGCTGGCACGGGAAGCGACACATCGTTCAATGCGCTGGCAGCGAAATATAATACCGACCCCTATTCGCTGATTGCATTCACGGCGAACCTGCTCAATTCCACCGGTACCAGTTCGGGCGCGCCGACCCTGACCTCGGTTGGTAATTTCACTGGCTCGGCCACAGACAGCTATCGCGTGGCCAATCTGTTCAAGGCTCAAGGCTCGACCATATCAAGTTATTCTGTTGCAGCGCGCGGTACGGGTAGCCTGTCGCTGGATGGCAATACCATCGACCCCAATGCACAGACATCGTTTACCGCTGACGAATTCAACCGACTGGTTTTCACGCCCGGCAGCGGCAAGGCTGATCTGGTCGTGGCAGCTCTTGGCACGGGTACGTCGTCACAAGCGGTACAGATCTCCGCCGATATCGGGACGCGGTCGACCAATGCGGCAACCGCCCTTTATGGTCAGGACTATTTCAGCCTGATTGGTTATTCGGCCACCTTGCAGAACATTTCAGGCTCAGCCGGTGCACCCAGCCTGTCCACGGTTGGCAATTTCAATGCCCAGCAAAACGCGATCTATCGCGTTGCGTCCTTGTACACGCCGACCAAGGGGACTTCGGATATCACCAGCTATAACGTCGCCATTCGTGGCGGGGGAACATTGACGCTTGATGGTGCCACCGTCGATTCAACGACCAAAAACAATTTTACGGCTGATGAATTCAATCGTCTGGTGTTCAAGGCAGGCGCTACCGATTCCGATCTGGTCGTGGCTTTAGGTGATGGCACAAGGTCATCGCAGGCATTACAGATTACTGCCACGACGGCCTCCACCACGTCGCTGAACGCAGGCGCTGCGTCTTATGCTGGCGATCCATTCTTAATGGTCGGTTTTACCGCCAATCTGCTGCGCGGTTCCAACGCCTCTAGTCGACCGCAACTGTCTGTGACCGGACAACTCGCGGACCCGGCACTCAGCTATGCGCAGGCTAATAATTCAATCGGCGCGCAGGCGGTTTCCGGCACGTATAGTCTCGATGGTGGCAATCAGGTCGGCATTGCCAATCTCTACAATTCGGTTGCCACGGGCGGGCTTCTGGCCATTGGCGCGCGGGCTGCCGGTGCCCCCAGCCTGATCGAGGTTCTGGCCGAAGCAAATTCCGGCATCGGGTCGCGCATTGCCACCAACAGCGCCCAAAACAACGGGGCCTATGGGGTATTGGCCTATACAGCCGCGGGCAAGCTGGGTTGATTGGGTTCAAACGGATTTGTGACCTCTGTACGTTTGATTGAAAAGCCCACTTTGAAATCGCCCCCACCAGCCCCATATTGAAGGCAGGGTTTTGAAGGAGGTAGCTATGCGCCGAACTGGCTTTGCACTTGTGACCGCCACAGCGTTGGCCCTGTCGGGTATTACGCTTTCAGCCTTAGCTCATGACCTGCTGGAACCAGCCCAGGTTACCGGCCTGTCAAAAGCTGACTTGTCCGGTTTTCGCGAAGTCTATGCCAAACAGGGCGTGGATTTCAGCCGTTACACACAGATTTCTGTGGCACCACTTGCCTGGGCCGAAGGTTCCGACAAGCGCCGTGACGATGATGTTGCCAAGATTACGCCCTATAATCGCGACTATCTTGCCCGGCGCTGGGCTGAGATCACCAAAGACCGCTTTGGCGAAATAGCCAGACTGACAGAAAATGCCACCGATCCGGCAACGCTGGTGATCGAGGCTAAAATGCTCACCGCCCGGCCAAACCGCACCCCCTATGATATGCGTGAAATGGGCTTGATGAATGCACTGATCTTTGGGGTTGGATCGGCAGGCATGCAGATCAATGTCCGTGACGGCAAGACCGGCGCGCTTTTGATGGTATTGGCCGATCGCCGCGAAGGTGAAAACTTCCGCGATAATTTCAATCTGGCGTTTTTCTGGGGTGATACCGAACAGTGCATGCGGCGCTGGGCACAGGCCTTGACCGAAGCATTGCCAGTCGCGGGCAAACCCGCAAAGGCCAGTTAGCGGCTTTTCTTTGACGGGTGATTAAGCACGGGTCGCTTTTGCGCGGCTTCCGGCTTTGGCTGCTCCAGCATCGGGCGCGGCCCGAAAAGCTCTGATACCAGTTTCGGCGGCACCGGGTCCACCGCTTCTTCGGCCAGGTTGCCCAGGGCAAACGGACCATAGGCAATCCGGATCAATCGGTTGACCTGTAATCCCAAAGCCTCCATCACCCGTTTGATTTCGCGGTTCTTGCCTTCACGCAGGCCCATGGTTAGCCAGGCATTATCGCCGCGCACATTGTCAATCACAGCATCAATCGCCCCGTAGGCTACCCCGTCAATCGTGATGCCATTGGCCAGATCAGCCAATATGGCAGGCTCGGGCCTGCCATAGACCCGCACGCGATATTTTCTGAGCCATGCGGTTGATGGCAGTTCCATGCGCCGCGCCAGTTCGCCATCATTGGTCAGCAATAGCAGCCCTTCGGAATTGATATCCAGCCGCCCGATGGATACCACACGCGGCAGATGAGGTGGCAGGTGCTGGAACACAGTTGGCCGCCCCAGTTCATCTTTGTGACTAGTCACCAGCCCCCTTGGCTTGTGATAGCGCCAAAGTCGGGCAGGTTCGGGTTTGCCTACCGGTTTGCCATCCACCAGTATCTGGGCACCGGGCTTAACCTTTATCGCGGGCGTGGTCAGAATGACCCCATCCATCCGCACCCGACCGTCTTCGATCATGCGTTCGGCATCCCGGCGCGAGGCAATGCCCGCCCGCGCCAGCACCTTGGCAATGCGATCACCATCGCCCGATGTTTCAAGCTTGGGCGCTGGCGCAGCCTTGGTGCTGGGTTTTCGGACGGTCTCAAAAGCCCGTTTAGGCTTTCTCGCGTCTTTTTTATTGGCGGGATCGGGGCTTGGTGGTTTCATGGCCCCTTACTATGACCAAAGCGCCCCAAACCCCAACCCAAATCTTGCGCCCAATCGAATTGGCCCTTGATCTGGCCCGTCAGGCCCAAAGCCTGGGCGAGGTGCCGGTGGGGGCGGTGATCGTTGGCCCTGACGGGTCTACTCTGGCATCGGCCCATAACCGGGTCATTCTGGATCATGATCCGACAGCCCATGCCGAAATACTGGCGATCCGCCAGGCGGCGGGCAATTTGGGCAATGAGCGGCTTTTGGGCTGCGACCTTTATGTGACGCTCGAACCCTGTGCCATGTGTGCCGGTGCCATATCCTTTGCCCGACTGCGGCGTGTCTATTTTGCCGCCTATGACCCGAAGGGCGGGGCGGTCGACCATGGCCCGCGCTATTTCGGTCAGCCCACCTGTCATCATGCCCCGGATGTCTATGGCGGCATTGCCGAGGGGGATGCGGCGATCCTTCTGCGTGATTTCTTTGCGACACGGCGCTAGAGTGCGCCCACTTAAAAACTTGGACCAAAGGGGAACACCATGGAATTCGCTTATAGTGACAAAACCAAAGATCTGATCGCGCGGCTCAACGCGTTTATGGACGCCCATGTCTATCCGGCCGAGGCGATCTATCACCAGCAGATGAAGGACTTTGGCACCAACCGCTGGCAGGTTCCCCAGATCATCGAAGACCTGAAAGTCAAAGCCCGGGCCGCAGGCCTTTGGAACCTGTTCCTGCCTGAAAGCGATCGCGGCGCGGGTCTGACCAATCTTGAGTATGCCCCCTTGTGCGAAATCATGGGCCGGGTCGGTTTTGCGTCCGAAGTTTTCAACTGTGCGGCACCAGATACCGGTAATATGGAAGTGATCGAACGTTACGGTAATGCCGATCATAAGGAACGCTGGCTGAAGCCGTTGCTGGCCGGTCAAATCCGCTCGGCCTTTCTGATGACTGAACCGGCGGTCGCATCTTCTGATGCAACCAACATCCAGACCGATATCCGCCGCGATGGTGATCATTATGTGATCAATGGCCGCAAGTGGTGGTCATCGGGTGTGGGTGATCCGCGCTGTCAGGTCTATATCCTGATGGGGAAGACAGACCCCAATGCCGACACCTATCGCCAGCAGTCCCAGATACTGGTTCCTGCCGATGCGCCGGGGATCACCATTGAACGCATGCTGCCGGTCTTTGGCTTTGACGATGCACCGCATGGTCATGGCGAAGTTGTATTGAATGACGTGCGCGTGCCAGCAGAAAATCTGCTGCTGGGTGAAGGACGCGGGTTCGAAATCGCCCAGGGGCGTCTGGGGCCGGGGCGTATCCATCACTGCATGCGCACCATCGGTGTTGCCGAACGTGCGCTTGAGATGATGTGCAAGCGTCTGATGACCCGCACCGCATTCGGCAAGCGTCTGGCGGAACATTCCGTTTGGGAAGAACGCATTGCCGATGCGCGGATCGATATTGAATGCGCGCGTCTTCTGACACTGAAAGCGGCATGGATGATGGATGTGGCGGGTAACAAGGTTGCGCGCACGGAAATCGCCATGATCAAGGTCAAGGCACCAATCATGGCGCTGAAGATCATTG
>CAISDR010000483.1 GCA_903884125.1 uncultured bacterium | reverse complement strand
GGCATCATGTTCGGGCCGGAGCGTACCGGACTGGTAAATGATGATATCGCGCTGGCCGACCGCATTCTGACCATCCCGGTAAACCCTGCCTTTGCCAGTCTGAATCTGGCAATGGCAGTGACGGTTATCGGTTATGAATGGCTCCGCGGCGCGGACCTTATGCCGGAACAGGCGTTGCCCACCGGACGAACGCCTTTTGCGACCCGCGATGAGCTACATGGCCTGTTTGATCATCTTGAACAGGAACTGGACGCCACCGGCTTTTTGTGGCCCGAAGACAAACGCCCCAGCATGGTAAGAAACATGCGAAACATTCTTGAGCGGGCACAATTGACAGAACAGGAAGTGCGCACCCTGCGTGGTGCCATCCGTGCATTGCGCAGTGGCCAGCCGCGCAGCTATCGACGTGATCAGATCGCACTTGGATTACGCGATGCAGGGCCAAAGAAAATCAAATGAAGAGCCTTTCAAGTTGCGTGTAACATCTGACCGGTTTGCGGCCACCGCCATCTTTTTTGCACTGGCCGTTGTTGCATCCTCGCGCACGATTGTTGCGGCGGTTCTGCCGCCCATGGGCCGTGACCTTGGCCTGAGTGAAACAGCGATTGGTCTTTTGTTTACAACCGGGGCACTGGCCATGATGTCGTGCGGGCCTTTCTGGGGGCGACTGTCGGACCGCTTTGGCCGCCGTCCGATCGCCATGCTGGGGCTGGTCAGTCTTTCGGTTACGAATGTCGCGTTTCTGGGTGCTGCCGAGGCCGGGCGTGCGCAGCTGATTCCGCTGGGACTTACCTATGCTGCCATGGTTTTGAGCCGGATATTTTTCGGTCTGGGCTCCGGGGCCATGCAACCATCAGGTCAGGCATGGCTGATTGATCGTGCCGCACCCGAACACCGCATGGCTGCCATTTCGCTGGGGGCGGGGGCATTCAGTCTTGGTGGCGTTATGGGCCCTGCCATGGGCGGTTTGCTGGCGGGAATTTCGCTTTTTGCACCATTCTGGTTTTCAGCGGGGGCGGCGGCAGTGGCACTTTTAGGGCTTGCGCTGATCCCGGCGCCAGTCCGGCCCAAAGTCATGGCGCAGGGCCGACCGCTGCATTGGCGCGACCCGCGCGTCCTGTCGGATCTGATTGTCCGGGCCATCCTTTTTTCGATGTTTGCAGGTATTCAGCAGACAGCGGGCTTTTTCTTCCAGGACCGCTTACATCTGTCAGCTCAGGAAACCGCCCAGCATGTGGGACTGGCACTTGTCGGTATGGCCGCAGCATCCCTTGGCGCACAGACGCTGGTTGGACGTTGGCATGCGGCCTCGCCGCATCAATTGCTGTTATTGTCGATTCCGATCGGACTGCTGGGGTATGGCATACTCTGGGGGGCTGACAGTTTTGCGCTTCTCAGTCTGGGGCTGGTGGCGCTGGGCGCGTCCTTTGGGTTTTGGGGGCCGGCCACAGCCGCAGCTCCCGCCATGCGGGTCAGCGCCCATGAGCAGGGCGCGCTGGCTGGCCTGTCGGCGACCGCATCGGGACTTGGTTTTGTGATCGGACCTCTGGCGGCAACCGCAATCTATGACCTGTTCCCAAACATAATATTTACCGCCAACATGGCGATATTGGCACTGTTGCTGATTGTCGTCTGGCAACGTGGCCTTGCGGGTAAAGCATCGGTTTAGTTTCAGGGGAAGATCTGCGGCCATGATCAGTCACGGTTTTGTTCATGCAAATGGCCTGAATTTCCATTATGCGGCGGCAGGGGACCCTGCAGCACCCCTGATGCTTTTCCTGCACGGCTTTCCGGATAACTGGGCGGGCTGGCGCCCGTGCCTTGAGGCATTGTCTCAGGACTATTTCTGTGTGGCCCCTGATCAGCGGGGCTATAACCTGTCTGACAAGCCTGTGGGCGTTGCAGCCTACCGACCCAGGCACATGATCGAGGATGCCGATCAGATCGCCCGTCATTTCGGTGGTGACAGGCCTTTCGTTCTGGTCGCGCATGACTGGGGCGGGGCGATTGCCTGGGCCTATGCCCTGAAATATCCAAAGCGCCTTGAGGCGCTGATGATCTGCAATGCCGTTCATCCGGCAATCTTTCAGCGCGAAATGGCACAGAACCCGGCCCAGCGGGCGGCCAGTCAATATATCAACCGTCATCGGGATCCGGCAGCTGAAGATGCCATCATCGCCGACGACTTCGGGGGCCTGTCCGTCTCGTTCACCGACCTGCTTGCGCGCGGGGTGTTAAGTCCGGGCGCCATGGCAGATTACCG
>CAISDR010000482.1 GCA_903884125.1 uncultured bacterium | reverse complement strand
GTCCGCCAAAGCGTGACCGCAATCACCTTCATGGTTTAGGGGTTGGGTGCAAAACGCGCGTTAACCTTATGTTTTTACAGTTTGTTCATACCTGAGGCCCCAGGCTGAATGCGCCGATCAGAATCGTCGGCAACATTCAGCAGGGAAGGTATGACATGTACGAAGTACGCGTTGGTGCCGGTAAGAACAGCCGGCAGATCTTTGCATCCGAAGATCAGATTGAAGCGATTAATTATGCGCGCAAAAACCTGTACCGCTATGGCGGCCTGCCGGTGAATGTCACGCATCATCGGCCGATTGGATCAGTTGGCCGCACGGTGCCGCATATCGTCTGGGAAAGCCGCCCGGGCGAGCAGCCAGAGGGCATCAGCAGGCCCCAGAGCGAAGAAGAAAAAGCACTTGAAGCAAACCGCCACCGGCGTCAGCTGATGCGGGCTATGAAATAGGCAGCCTGCCAAGGGCTGCCGCTCGCGCTTCAAAGGCTGCAATCATCTTGCGGGCTGCCTCGGAAAAGAACCGCTCGGCAACATAGGCCAGCACCGGATTGCCAAATGCAAAATCCAGTGTGAAACCAACTGTGGTCATCTGCCCGGCTGTTGGGACAAAGGTCCATCTGCTGTTCAGGTGCTTGAAAGGGCCTGCCACATGGACCGCCGTTATCGTCATCTGACCGCGGTCCAGGGTTACTTCCGACGTATAGCGTTCACGGAAGGCCTTGAAACCGACCATCAGTTCATCGCGTTCGATAATAACGTCCGGCCCGCTCTGGCGCCGCTCGCCGACCCTTGCCCCAACGCACCAGGGTAGGAACTGGGGGTAGCTTTCAACATCTGCCACAATGTCGAACATCAGCCCGGCATCATAGGGAACTTCGCGCAATTCATTGAAATAGGGCATCGGGGAAAGCGCTAAGCCGTCTGCCCAAGGGCCGAACGCGCAGCCCTTAGGGCGGCAAAATCGCTGTCTGCATGATAGGATGACCGGGTTAATGGGCTGGCCGCCACCAGATGAAATCCCTTGGCGCGGCCCATTTCCGCAAGACCGGCGAATTCATCCGGGGTCCAAAAGCGGTCAATATGATGATGCTTCACGCTGGGTTGCAGATATTGGCCAATGGTCAGGAAATCCACATCCGCTGCCCGCAGGTCGTCCATAACCTGTAACACCTCGCCCCGCGCCTCGCCCAGACCGACCATCAACCCGGACTTGGTGAAGATCGACGGGGCCAGTTCCTTGGCCTGCTGCAACAGGCGCAAGCTGGAAAAATAGCGCGCGCCGGGCCTGACCTCGGCATAAAGCCGGGGCACGGTTTCCAGATTGTGATTAAACACATCGGGCATGGCCGCAATTACGATTTCCAAGGCACCCGGCTTACGCAGGAAATCCGGGGTCAGAACTTCAATGGTGGTCCTGGGCGCAGCCACACGGATCGCTGTGATGGTGGCGGCAAAATGTTTTGCCCCTCCGTCGGCCAGATCATCGCGGTCAACCGAGGTGATCACCACATGAGCAAGCCCAAGACTTGCCACCGCCTCGGCAACCCGGCCGGGTTCACTGCGGTCCAGCGCCATGGGCATGCCGGTTTTAACATTACAGAAGGTACAGGCGCGGGTGCAGGTATCCCCCATGATCATCATAGTGGCATGGCGCTTGGCCCAGCATTCCCCGATATTGGGACAACCGGCCTCTTCACAGACCGTATGCAGCCCCTTTTCACGCACCAGCGCGCGGGTCTCGGCATAGACGGGGCTCGTTGGTGCCTTTACCCGGATCCAGTCCGGCTTGCGGGCAATCGGATTGTCTACGCGATTGCGCTTTTCCGGGTGGCGCAGGCCGGATTTGGCTGTCGTGGTCGGGTCAGGCTGGCTCATTACCTAGATATGTATCGCCCGGCCATAGGCCGACAAGACGCTTTCATGCATCATCTCGGACAGGGTCGGATGCGGGAACACGGTAGCCATTATTTCAGCCTCGGTGGTCTCCAGTGTGCGGGCAAGCGCAAATCCCTGAATTAATTCAGTTACTTCTGCGCCGATCATATGAGCGCCCAGCAATGCCCCGGTTTTGGCATCAAACACGGTCTTGATCATTCCCTGGGTCTCGCCCAGCGCGATCGCCTTGCCATTACCGATATAGGGGAACCGGCCCACCTTGACCTGATGACCTGCCGCCTTGGCCCGGGCTTCGGTCAGGCCAACGGATGCCACCTGGGGCATGGCATAGGTGCAGCCGGGGATATTCGCCACGTCCATGGGGTGGACGCCTTCGACGCCAGCGATCTTTTCAACACACAGAACACCTTCATGGGATGCCTTGTGCGCCAGCCATGGGGGACCGGCCAGATCGCCAATTGCGTAAACGCCGGGCACACTGGTCCGGCAATAGGGATCAATGACCACATGGCCGCGATCCACTTTGACCCCGGCTGCCTCCAGCCCGATATTTTCCACATTGCCGGTAATGCCAATGGCCAGGATCACCCGTTCCACTTCAACATCTGTTGGTGCCTGACCTTCGGCGGCAAGGGTGACGACAACGGAATTTTTCTTTAACTTCAAACCCTTGACCGTCGTTTTTGTCAGAAGTTTCATGCCCTGTGCCGCAAAGCTTTTGGCGGCAAAGGCGGATATCTCTTCATCCTCGACCGGCAGGATGCGGTCCAGCACTTCAACCACGGTCACATCAGCGCCCAGATTCCTGTAAAAGCTGGCAAATTCGATCCCGATGGCCCCAGACCCGATCACCAGCAGGGACTTGGGCATCACCTCGGGCACCATGGCGTGTTTATAGGTCCAGACCAGCTTGCCATCGGCTTTTAAGTCCGGAAGTTCCCGCGCCCGTGCCCCGGTTGCCAATATTATATGTTTTGCAGATAGTTCTTTGGTTTTCTTGTCAGCAAGAGTCACC
>CAISDR010000481.1 GCA_903884125.1 uncultured bacterium | reverse complement strand
GATGGCCCATCTGGCACAATTAATGCCCAAAGCGCATTGGCTTTATCCCGAAGATCAGGCTGCCGACATGCCTATGCGGCAACTGGCTGCTGAAATTACCCGCGAACAGATATATGATCGTCTGCATGACGAACTTCCCTATAAAACCGCCGTTGAAACCGACCTGTGGGAAGAACGCCGCGACGGATCGGTGCGTATCGATCAGACCATATTTGTCGAACGCGAAAGTCAGCGCGCAATTGTTCTTGGCGCCAGTGGCCAGACCATTAAAACACTTGGCGCACGTGCCCGAGCTGAACTGGAATCCATGCTGGAACGTCGGGTACATCTATTCTTATTTGTAAAAGTTGCCGAAGCCTGGGCAGAAGACCCGGAACGCTATCGCAATATGGGTCTGGAACTGCCGCCAAAGGAATGAAGCGGTGCTGAAATTTATCTGTGCATTTGTTCTGGGTATAGGCCTGCTGACCTTGGCAAATTGTGATGGCAACATGGATTCAGCCCGGCTTCTGCTTGATGACCTGGTTGCAGGTGATGATGCAAGTCCGCTCAAGGCCCGAGTGCGCTATGTATCCCATATATCAATAGAAGGGCTGGGCGATGTCTATTCAACGCCGGGTGCAACCCGGCGACTGTTGTTTCTGCGTGCCTGGGGCTTGCCAATTTCGGATAGTCTGTCTGCCTCGATCGCACAATCACTTGCTCGCACGGGGTTTGAGGTTCTGATCCCGGCAATTCAATCAGAAGCGATACCGCCGATTGATGCCACTTCCCAGTTGAAGGCCAGCATGGACAAATGGGACAGCGTTACTGGCCCGGCACAATCCATACCGATGATTATTCTTGCGACCTCTTTGTCGGGATATTCGGCGCTGAATCTGGCTCACACGCAGCCTGAGCGTATTGCCGGTATCATGTTATTCGCCCTGCCGGTCGATTTGGGGCAGACAGCCCGATTGTTGATCAGGGGAAGCGCGCTGCGTGCGCCCAACATGGACCTGGTCTGGCAGGCAATGTTGAGCCTGATCCGGCAATACGCACCGCCGCGCGATCAGGGACTGGCAAGTACCTATGTCGCAAATCGCCTTCGCGGTGACTCTGTGCCCATACCTGCCACCGTTGGTTCTCAGACACAGGCGATATTGAACGCGGCTGAAAACGGCGACTGGTCCCAGGTTGCAAGAAGTGAAGCCCTCTTTGAAGCAAACCGGATTTCTGCGCAGCCAAGCCGCGTTCGGATAATGGCGCTTTATGCGCGCAATGATCCCCTTAGCCCGCCTGAGGAGGGCACCCAGCTGGTCGAACAATTGGGTCTTGATCGGGATAGCATTCTGGTCTTTGACGATCTGGTCGGTATGTCACAACGACAAACCCCAAGTCGTGCTGATCGCCGGATCTGGCTCAAGGCGCTGGGCAACCTGATTGCCTGGCGCGAAGGTCGTGACCGCTAGACTTAATCGGCACGAATTGTGACCATGCCATCTGCACTATGCGCATTCCGATCTGGTTGCACTATGTTGAGAATGATGGCACCCGGACTTGCAAAATGTCCGGCAAAAGCTGCGCGCGCTAAATAAGCGACACGGAAGGTACGGCCACTTTCGCTGGGCGTTAATCTGGCTTCAAATCGATCAGTTGCATTCAGGACTGTTGCGCGTGTCAATTGACCGATGCCACTGAATGCCGGACTTGTGTTTTTCCCTAGACCGGCGCCTTCCATGATGAAACCGGCGGGCAGGGGATCGCTGAGACTGAGAATGCCCTTCGCACCTGCTTCAATCGTGCCTTCAAGCACAACCACCACCAGTTCACCTTTCCGCAACTGATTGGGGTCCACCGGACGACCGTCGGTACGTTGCAGCGTTTTTTTCAACGACATACCACTGGCCGTGGCAGGACGGGCATTGGGCCAATAAGTCACGGTGTCGACGCGTAAAACATTGCCCTTTGACCTATTTTCAATCACAAGTGCGGGGATTGCAGTGGATGCTTCGCCAAGTT
>CAISDR010000480.1 GCA_903884125.1 uncultured bacterium | reverse complement strand
GTTTCAGCTGGCTAAAAAGTTTCCAGAAAAAACAGCATATAGTGAGGGCGGTTTTGATGACGCGGTGGCTAAAGCTGCGCGGCGTGTCACGGCCACTTATGCTTATCCATTTCTGGCTCACGCAACACTTGAACCGCAGAATTGTACGGCCCGGTTCGATGGAGGCAGTCTGGAGATTTGGGCAGCAAGTCAAATCCCTGATCGTGGACGACAGATCGTCGCAAAGACCCTTGATATCCGGCAAGAGGATATCAAGATCAACCTGGTGCGCGGCGGCGGTGGGTTTGGGCGACGGGCGGCAAATGATTACATGGTCGAGGCCGCCTGGATTGCGCGCGAAACGGGTCGGCCAGTTCAATTGTTATGGAGCCGCGAAGACGACTTGCAACAGGACTTCTATCGTCCCGGTGGGTTCCACTTTCTTCAGGGGGGTCTCGACGCGTCGGGCAAGTTGGTTGCCTGGAGAGACCACTTTGTAACCTATGCTGTAGAGACCGAGTTTGCGTCGCATGCCGAAATGGCCGCTATCGAATTTCCAGCACGTTTCGTACCAAACTATCAGCTAGGCGTTTCCTCTATCCCGATTGGCGTTCCAATCGGGCCGTTTCGCTCGCCCGGCCACAACGCGATTTCCTTTGTTGTCCAATCCTTTGTTGATGAATTGGCCCATGCGGCCGGTGTGGACCCGCTTCAGTTCCGATTGGATCTCCTTGGTGATACGTCTCATGGAGAGGGACTGGCCTTTTACGATGTGCACCGCATGCGCGCGGTGCTGGTTGCGGTGGCGGAAAAATCGGGCTGGGCGGACCGCCTGAATCTCCCCCCGCGGACTGGCATGGGCATTGCTTTTCACCGCAGTTCGCGCGGCTATTTTGCCGAGGTGGTAAAGGTTAGCGTTGAACGCGACGGCACACCCAAAATCAAGCAGGTGTGGGTTGTCGGTGATATTGGAAGTGTGGTCATCAACCCACTGAATGCGGTCAATCAGGTGCAGGGCGCCGTATTGGATGGCATTTCAACAGCACTCTTTCAGAAGGTCACTATCGAGAGCGGTGCTGCAAATCTGGCAAATTTTGACACATATCCGCTTATGCGCATGCCAGACTCGGTGCCGGTCGATGTAAGCTTCATCAAAAGCGAAGGGCCACCGACCGGCCTTGGTGAACCGGCGCTTCCTCCTGTTATTCCGGCGCTTACCAATGCAATATATGCTGCCACGGGGGTGCGCATCCGCGAATTGCCAATCGATCCAAACCTACTGAAGGGGTAATTGCTCTGACCGAATATCGGTCGCGGCTATATGAGGGGCGGCATTTTTCATTAGTGATGCAATGATCGATGCGTCTAACTTTCAGCTAAATGCCGGGGCGAATGATGACCGAAAGACCAGTCGACAAAAAAGGCCCCTCAAAGCGCAAATTTATTCAGGGACTGGCTGCTTCCGCTACTATGTTTGCGATCGGGGGTGCGCGGGTCGCTTATGCTGAAGACGGGGCGGAATATCCCGTAGATTCAAAAATCCGATACGACATTATAGCTATTGGCGGTGGGACCGCGGGTGTTCCTTTGGCCATTCACGGTGCCAAGCGCGGTGCAAAGGTTTTGGTTATCGAGAAAGCCCCCCAGATTGGTGGCACTCTTTTCCTCGCGGGCGGCAACATGTCGGCGGCAGGTACACGGCTGCAGGCCCGCAAGGGTATCGCGGACGATCCAAACCAGTTTTTTGCCGATGTCATGCGCCTTTGCCATTATCAGGCAAATCCACCCGTGATGCGTCGGTTTGTTGACAATGCCGCAGCAGTTGTCGACTGGCTTGAGGAACTTGGTATGACGCTGCCCCCGTCTGACCCGGTGAAGGGTACGGGACACGCCGATTTCAACATCCCGCGATATATCAGCCCCATTGGAAGCGGACGCGCACTTGTTGCCCGGATGCTGCCCGAATTTCTAAAGGCCGAGGCCGGCGGTAACTTACGGGTATTGATGAATACCGGCGCTAAGGAACTGGTCCAGAGCCGCGACAAACGGGTTACCGGGGTGATCGTTGAGAGTGCCGACGGCGTTCGGACGCAGTACAATGGACGCAATATAGTGCTCGCATCCGGCGGCTGCCTGATGAACAAGGAACTGTTTGAAAAGTATAACGGCAAGCCGCTGTATTCATTGCGCGTTTATCCGTTTAGCAATGGCGATGGCATTGTAATGGGCGTTAAGGCTGGCGGACATGTTAGCGGCGGCGAAAAATTTGTTGCTCACCGCGGTGTGATCCTGAGCGACCGCAATTTCCCATCACCGGCATTCACCAATATTGGCCACGAACTTAACCCTCGTTTCCGCCTACCATGGGAAATCGAGGTCAACACGCTGGGCAATCGCTATGTGGCGGAGGATTCCGATATCGATACTTTGGAGCGGGCACAGACAAGCCAGCCCGGTATGGCCTGCTGGCTGGTCTGGGATCAGGAGATTTACGACAAGGCGCCCCCGCTATTTGTCAAATTGAACAAGGATCAGCAACAGAAGGCCTTTGAGTCCCATCCGATGTTTGCAAAGGCCGGATCGCTGGATGAACTCGCTGAAAAGATAAAGGTGCCATCAGCAACGCTGCTTGCAACCGTTAATGCCTATAACCAAAGCGTTGAAACCAAGTCAGATCCGCTCGGTAGAAGCCACATGCCTTTACCGGTAACCAAAGGCCCCTTCTACGCGGTACAGTGCCTTGGCAGCGCCATATTCGGGTGGGCGGGCATCGATATTGACGGCGACATGCGCGTGATCACCAAGGAAGGGCGTCCGATACCCGGCCTGTATGCTGTCGGTGAGGTTGCTGGTGGATGGCAAACGCATGGCGATGTAGTTGTAAATGGTGGCACAGTTACGCCAGCAGTGGCTCTTGGCCGTTATCTTGGCCTCACGCTACCTGCGGCGATCTAGCGCCGTTACACATGCAAGCCGTAGCGAATGTCACCAGGTGATCGTTCTGTTTGCTGCTGATTTAGGTCTTTTGGGGGCCTTGGGTTTTGGTGGGGCGAGGCCGGGATCATCGCTCCATTTCAGATTTTCCCGGGCATGGCGCAAGTGTTTTCGTATGGCGGCTTCCGCCCTGTCCGGGTCACGGGCGGCGATTGCATCGACAACGGCTTGGTGTTCGGCGTAGGCTTCTTTGGCGCGACCTGGACGCGATCCTGACCTGTAGCGGTAGAGGCGAAGTTGAAAGAACAGTTCATTGCACAGCAATCGCTCTAGACGGCTATTGCGGCTTGCGCGGACCAGGAATACATGGAAATCCTCGTCGGCAAAATATTGGTAATAGCCATCACCCTGCTGCAGGTCCTTGCTCTGACCGTGTCGACCTAGCAATGCTTTCAAGGCCATTATTTCATCATCGGTGATATTAGTCGCGGCCAATCGCGCTGCCATGCCTTCGAGAGCTTCCCGCATGGTATAGAGTTCGAACAGGTCTTCCTTGGACAGGCCCACAACACGAACCCCGATGTTTGAAGTTCGGCTGACGAGTTTCAACCCCTCCAGCCGCTGCATCGCCTCGCGTAACACGCCCCGGCTAATGCCTAATTGCCGCGCCAGAGATGCCTCTAGAATACGCTCCCCAGGCTCGATCTCGCCCACGACAATGGCATTGGCAATGCGCTCGAACGCTTCATCCACGAGTGAGCGGGCAATAATTGGGCGATTCAAAGGCATCGGACACGCTTCCTTTTTTACAATTTATATTGGATTGAAGCGGTTGTATCGCGCAAGCACAGATTATTGGATTGGCTTGCCAAAGGCGGCGCGATCTTCCTGCCACCAGACGTGGCAGTCCCTATGCGACTTCCAACCCAACGGACTGGCATAGGCGTCATAGTCTATTTGGTGGCCACCGCAGTGGTTTACGGATGGCCGATTACAAAGACTTAGGTGTTAAGCCTTGCCTGTTGGGGTCGCTTGCGTAAATTTCGAAACCAGCCAGCAGGTCATGAATGCAAGGGGCATGGTAATCAGGGTCGGATATTCCGATGGAAAGATGGGAGCGCTAAATCCCAAAACCTTAACCCAGACCGATGGGCTCAGGATTAACAGGGTAAGGGCTGAAAAGAGCCCGGTCAGCCCCCCGGTCACAGCTCCCGCTACCGTCAGCCCCCGCCAATAGATTACAAGGAATAGTACAGGAAAATTGGCGCTCGCCGCGATTACCAGGGCGCCAGCAATCAGTACGGCTACATTTTCATGCTGAAGCAGCACTGCTAAGATCACGGCCACAAGTGAGGCTGATGTGGCAGCGATCCGAAATACCCAAAGTTCGTGCCCTTCATCAGAAAATCTCTGCTTCGTCAGGGTTGCGAAGATATCGTGTGCTGCGGCAGAAGCGATGGAAACTGTCAGGCCCGCTACAACGGCAAGAATCGTTGCGAATGCCACGGCGGCGATAATGCCAAACAGGGATTGACCCCCGATTGCCGACGCCAGATGGACAACGGCCATGTTGGTACCGCCCAGCAGTCCGCCTGCCTGGTCCTGGAATTCCGGCACGCCATAGACAAATGCCACGGTGGCGGGCGCAATAACGAAGAAAACGACGCCCAGCACTATGGCAATAATAGCGGTTCCGATGGCTACCGACTTTTTGCTCTCGCTTGCGTCGCGAACCGTGAAAGCCCGGATCAGGAGATGTGGCAGCCCCATTGTGCCGAATGCCAGCCCGGCAACAAGAGAAACAGCGGAAAACGCGCTCATCTTCAGGCCACCAAGGGCAAACAAGCGCGGGCCCATTATGTGCACAGCTGCCGCTCTTGAGTAAATTTCTGAAATACCGCCTGCCTTTACCAGGCAAAGGATGGCGAGCACCCCAATCGCCACCAGCAGGACCGCTGCCTTTATGACCTGTACCCAGGTTGCTGCAATCATGCCGCCGAGGGTTACATAAATTGCCATCAACGCGCCGACGATGATCACAGCTGCCAGGAATGGGATGCCAAAAAGGATCGAGATCAGACCGCCAGCGCCAACCAATTGTCCAACCAGATATATCAGTGAGATCGTTATGGTACTAAAGCCCGAATAAATTCGAAGCACAGGGCTATTTAGCCGCGCCGTGACGACATCACCCAGGGTGAACCGGCCCATTTGCCGAAGCGGCCCTGCGATCCAGACCAGCATAAGGCATAGACCAAGCAGGAAGGGCAGCAGGTACATTATATTGTCGACGCCGGCGGCAAAGTAGATCGCCGTGGTGCCAAGTAGTGTTGCAGCGGATACAAAGTCTCCTGCAATCGCCAGTGCATTCTGCATGGCCGATATGCTGCCATTGGCCGCGTAAAACCCTTCGCGTCCTGAAGTTCGCCGGGCGGCCCAACGCGTGATCGCAAGCGTTACCAGAACGACCGCCCCAAAGCATGTCATTGCGACCAGATTAGGCATCGGTCGCACCCCGGTCATCGAGGCAGAGCAGCGCCAGACCGACCATGCCAGCCATGAGCAAAAGCACTAACACGGAAAATAACGGGACACCTTGAACACTGGCCGAAAACCAGGTCGGCGCCAGGTCCGGATATCCGGAATATATTGGAACAGGGCTGATCATCGCCATCCCGAACAGCGACAGGATCAGCGGGCGTCCAAGGCGCCGTTTCTTAAATTCCGGCGCGTCAATCATGCCATCCCCCAAGAGCTGCAATGTCACTTGCCTAGGTCACATGGTCCGTGGTCAGTTGTCAACTGTCGACAGTTTTAGACTGTGATCGGCAGGCATGGATGGCAATTGGCATGGCTAAGGCCAAAAATCAAAGCATGGCAGCCATTTAGCCATGCCGGTTGGCTGTGGAGCAGCCACGGTTGGAAATTTGACGGGTATGTCCCATCTTAACTAGTCTGGACTGGGCATTTCCGGATCCGGCAAGCTTTAGGAAAGTTGAATTATTGAGCACAGGCCGACGTCATTTAAGTTCGCTCAGGCGGGGAATGAATGCGCTGACGGCCCTGTCCATGACGGGGCGCATGACTGCGGCCGAACTCGCAAAGCGCATAAATGTGCCTCGCACTACGGCACACCGTATCCTGGATACGTTGGTGGCTGAAGGGTATGTCATCTATAATGAACACAATCACTGTTTCCAGCTGAGCCACAAAGTCCGCCAGCTTGCAAAAGGCCATCATCGAGATAACGCATTGGCTCAGGTCGCACGGCCGATTTTGCGTAGCTTGTGCCGGGAAGTGCTTTTGCCAGTAGGTTTAACGGCACCAATCGGGCATGAAATCGTCCTTCAGGTTTCGCTGGACCATGAGGCGCCATTGGCGCACCACTACCTGCCGGAAGGATTTGCCTTCCCGGTAACTTACGGTGCCGTGGGGCGATTGTTTCTTGCACATTGCACTGAAAGTGTGCGCCGTGAATTAATTGCTACGGCGCTGTCGACAGCGCCAAAATACCTCAAGCTTCACGACCCTCCCACGAACACGGAACTCGATCAAATTCGCGACCTTGGGTATGCGGTGTCTGCAAGACCCAGTGCGCCTGAGGGCGTTCTGGCTGTCCCAGTTTGTCTGAACGGGCAATATCTGGCGGGGGTCCATTTGAGGTTCCCTAATCACCCTTCTGCGATCAAAGAAGCAGTTGAGCGATACCTTGCCCGGATCCAGTGTGTCGCCGGTGCCATCGAGACAGCCTTTTCGCAGAATGAGGCCGTCAACGCCACTTCCGCGATAGCCCAGGAAACGACCCCACCGTCCACGGATTAACAAGATCAGTGCCAGGCGGCTTGACCTGGAGGCGCAATTTTCCGACCGAATATCGGACTACGGCGGGAAGCCCCTGTCGATTTTGCCGTAACTCAGTTCTGGTAATAGGGCCCAGTGCAGGCTGCGTTGGGTGCCGATATCGGGGTTCTGAGCAAACACTGTTCAATCAGACCAGAGAAAACACAAATGAACCGAGCCGGGCTCTCATATTCAACTTTTCGCGAGAGCACTAGGGGCTGCGTCGTCGGCAATTATGTCGTCTGCAACCCGTTTTCTGACAGTGCTTTAAACAAAAGTGCGACTGGAAGGGGGGTACGATGACCGCTCTTGAAAAAGTTCTTGTCATCGGCGGCGGGCTGGGTGGGCTCACGCTTGCAATCGGCCTTGCCCAGGCCGGCTTTCCGGTTGAGGTTCATGAGCAGGCGCCGGATCTGAAGGAAGTGGGCGCCGGCCTGACCCTTCCCGTAAACGCTATGCGTGTCTTCGACGCGATTGGCGTTTGGGACAAGGTAAAAGATGTTTCCTCCTTAGCCAGGGGAGCCGCCTTTGTTCATTACCAGACCCTTGAAGTACTCACCGGCCAGCATTTCTTTGACTGGACGGCCCATCCAACCTCATGTGAGCAGACCGGAAATGCCCATCGCGGGGATGTACATAACGTTCTGATTGAAGCATTCGAAGCAATCCGGCCAAATAGTCTATTTCTTGGACACAGGCTAAAGCACTTCAAACAGGACAAAAATGGCGTCCGTGCAACATTCGAGAATGGTGATGTTGCTGAAGGCGGCATTCTTGTCGGATGCGATGGGATCTCTTCGGTCGCGCAGAGGGTAATGTTCGGTGAATCCGTGCCGACTGAATTCACCGGCGTGGTCTCCTACCGTTGTCTGGTTCCAAGGGTGCCAAGTCTGGAGCCGTATTTGACCGGCGGGCGCTCATTGAAATTTGTGGGCCCCGGTGCCGGACTTAACCGCTATGGGATCCGGTCGGGTACGATGCTGAACTGTGTGGCTCTTGTCAAAACCAATACCTGGGAGCTGGAGGGGTGGTCGCATCCGTGCTCACGACAGGAGTTTCTCGATCTATTCTCCGACTTCCACGAAGACTGTCAGCAGGTAATCAAACATGCGCCGGAGAAAGATATATTCAAATGGGCCCTGCGTGATCGTGAGCCGCTTGCGACATGGCAGCAGGGGCGCGCCACATTGCTTGGTGATGCAGCACATCCGATGTTGCCCTATCTTTCGCAAGGTGCAACATCGGCTATAGAAGACGCCATGGTCCTGATCCGCTGTCTCAAGTCCTACAAGAATTATGACGACGCCTTCAAGGCATACGAAGCCAATCGTCTTCCACGCACCACAATGCTGATGAAGATGTCACGCATGCAGGGTGACGCGCTCAATCAGACTGATCCATACGAATATCCGAATTTGAAGCCAAGTCGCGGTCCGGTCGTGAACTATGATCCAGTAATGGTTCCAGTTTGATGAACATGTCCGAGCATACCAAAATGGCCCACCAAGAAAAATCCTGCTTAGAAGTGCCGCACTGCCGTCTATTGAACAATTTCTGTGTTCCAAATTTTTGCCGGGGATTGCTATGAACGATCTTGAAACCAACCGCCGGTCCTTATTGGGCGCGATGTCTATGGTATCTATGCTGGGAGTCGGTGGCAGCATAGCTGCTGGCGTTGAGCCCGCATCGGCCGCAATGCGTACCCTTGAGGAAGAGAGCCCAGCGACCGATGCTGTGTTCGGTGGGGTCGTATTGCCGACTGGCGACGCGCCGCGCGGCAAAAAAGGCATCTACACCCGTCTGCCGGATCTCGACCTGGAGTCCTATCAGGATTTTTTGGGTGGCCGTGGCAAGTGGATGGCGCAAATGTTTGCTGCCAGCAAAAAGCGCGGTGAAGCCATTCTGATTGCAAATGGCATTGATCCGAAAAAGCCAAGTGACCGCACGCTCCATGATATTGTAGCGCTACTGCAAAATGATCCAGTGATTGCGCGCGTATCCCGCCTGGGCCTGGATAACCATTACGATGCTTTTGTTCGGCTACGCGACCACTTCCATGCCAATGGCAGCTATTATGAAGACAAGTTGGCCAGCGCTGACAAGAAAGGGCCGGGCAAGCTGGAACTGAACCCCGGTTTGGATGCGCCAGATTATACCAAGCATGAAATCCACAATCAGGTGGGCGGCTATATGGGCGATCCGTTTGCCGGCCTAATTTACTATTATGGTGTAAACGTCCTGACCGATTACGCAAATGATCAGGATTATATGTATAACGCGATCGCCAATAACATGCCGCTACCGGCGGATGGCAAGGTGCGGCGCATTCTCGATAATGGAACCGGTCCCGGCCAATTGGCCGCTTCGCTGAAGCGCCGCTTCCCCGAGGCAGAAGTGTGGGGCATCGACGTCAGCGGACCAATGGTCCGATTTGCTCATCAGCGTGCAAACCAGATAGGTCTTAATGTCAATTATGCGCAGCGTCTGGCAGAGGCCAATGGGTTCCCGAATAATTATTTTGATCTCATTACCAGCACCTCGTTCCACCACGAGGTAACTGAAGAAGCGTCGAAGGCAATCTTTCGCGAAGTACAAAGGACGCTGCGTCCAGGTGGCATATTCCGTCCTGCAGATAGTGGTCTCAACGGTTATGCCCCGACCCCTGCTGACAGGGTTCACACATATATGTCCTATCGCGTGAACCATGAAGTCTGGATGATGGAGTGGGGCAACATGGATCGCGCAGGCGCAATGAGGGATGCTGGT
>CAISDR010000479.1 GCA_903884125.1 uncultured bacterium | reverse complement strand
TGCCCAAGGGCGCGCGTTCAATATCAGCGATGTCAGCTAGTTCTGTCTGGCTCTGACCATCCTTGACCGCCAACTGGACAGCGATTTTCCATTGCGCGCGGGTAAAGCCCAGATGACGCACCCGGCGGTCAAAAAGCCTGCGGATCAAAGCCGTGGCATCACCTAGCAAAATCCCCAGAACCAGATCGGGTCGGTCGGGACTGTACCAGTCAACCACGGCCGCCACAGCTCGTGGATCGGGGCGCGGATCGGGCTGCAAATCAGCTGTTGAGGCGGTTTCGCGGGTCATTGCGGCATCCTGGCACCTGAAAATCTGGCCTTCGCACTTGCAAAATAGTTATTGTGATATAGGTTAATGTATTCGTGATTACAATTAAAATGCTTTTAGCGACCTAACGGGAAAAAATCGCCAAAGGCGTGGGGATATTGCAGATGATGTTGGTAAAGAACCTGGGTGGTTCGCGTGGCTGGCACCGTATTTCCGGGCGCCCGCTTATGGTCGCATGTGCATTAGTAACCGGACTGGCGCTCGCTGGCTGCGGTGAAAGCGCAAAAAATACCCCCAAGACTGAAGTGGCAATCCCGGTCGTATCCTATGCTGCAACCAGCATGGAGATTCAGGACCGGATTGCTGGTACGGGCACGATTGCAGCGGCCAGAACCACGGATATTGGCCCGCGGGTCGATGGCATTGTGGATGCAATCTGGGTCCGTGTTGGCGATACGGTTGTTGCCGATCAGCCGTTATTTAGAACCCGCCAGCGTGAATACGATCTCTCGGTCAAGGAACTGGAACAGAAGCTGGCACAGGCCAAAGCAGATCTGGACAAGACTGAACGCGACCAGATCCGTACCGCCGATCTTAAATCACGAGGTGTTGCCTCGCAGACATCATTGAATGACGTGATGACCCGCCTTGAACAGGCCAAGGCTCAGGCTGGGGTCATGGCGGCGCAACTGGATCGCGCCCGTCAGGCAATGGCAGATACAATTGTGCGTGCGCCTTATGCTGGTGTGGTCACCCGCCGCAATGTGGATGAGGGGACATTCATGAATTCCCGTGCCATGGCCATGGGCAGCAACAGTTCAACTGCAGCGGTCCAGATCATGGAAATCGACGTGGTCGCCGCCATTATTCAGGTGCCATCGGTCTATGTGGGACGACTGGCAATCGGAACACCGGGCCGCGTGCATGTGGATGGGCTGGATGATGTCTGGGATTCAAAAATAATCATCGTCAATGACCGCGTGGACACAGCCACCCGTGCAGTCGAAGTTCGATTGCCCATCGACAACAAAGATCGCCGGATCAAGCCGGGGCTTTATACCCGCGTTGAGCTATTACCGCCGCCGCGCCCGGCAATTGTTGTCGACCGCCGGGTGATACAGGGGGCCGAAGGTGACCGATTTGTTTTTCTGGCCGACGCAGGCAAGGCGATAAAGCGTGCCGTGACCATCCGCGATCTTGATTCCAGCAAGATCGAAATCGTCGCCGGCTTGATACCGGGTGAAGCTGCCCTTGCCGGACCGAATATCGGTCGCGTGTCGGAAGGTTCTCTGATCAGTGTTGAAACGGCCCCGGCTGCCTGAGCGCCGAAGGCAGAAGGCTCGATAAAATGTGGATTTCTGAAATCTCGATCCGGCGACCGGTTTTTGCCGTCATGCTGATCGCAACCCTTGTTGGCCTGGGCTGGCTGAGTTTTGGGCGGATCGGTGTTGATCTGTTTCCAAAAGTCGAATTCCCGGTGGTCACGGTCACCACAGCATTGGTCGGCGCATCACCCGAAACTGTTGAAACCGAAATTACCGACAAGATCGAAGAGCAGGTCAATACAATCTCGGGCATCGATCAACTGCGATCATCGTCGTTCGAAGGTCTGTCACAGGTTTTTGTCGGTTTTGAACTTCAGGAACGTATTGATATCAAGGCGCAGGATGTGCGCGACAAGGTATCAATTGCCATACGCGACCTGCCACAGGATACCAAGGCGCCCATCATTGAAAAGGTTGACCCGGATTCCGATCCGATCATGTCGATCATCATATCGGGCACAATGCCCATTCGTGACCTGACACATTATGCCGACAAGACCTTAAAAGAACGCCTTGAACGTATCTCCGGCGTTGGATCAATCCGGCTGGTTGGCGGGCTGGACCGGAAAATTCGTATCTGGCTCGATGCCCAGCGTCTTCGTGCCTATGGCCTGACTTCCGAAGATGTGGTCAAGGCCATACAGAATGAACACACCGACATGCCTGGCGGCAAGCTGGAGACCAACGCCAAACATGCCGAATTCGCGGTCAAGACAAAGGGTGAAGTCAAGCGGGTGCCCGATTTTGGCAGCATTGTGGTGGCGTTCAGGCAGGGTGCACCGACCTTTGTGCGTGACGTCGCCCGTGTTGAAGATGGCACGGAGGATGAACTGAGCTATGCCGAACTGGACGGCAAGCGCGGCGTAAGTCTGGAAGTGCGTCGCCAGTCCGGCCGTAACACTGTTGATGTGGCCCGCGCGGTGCGCCAGGTGCTTGAAAAGATGACGGCGACAGCGCCCGCGGGGACCGAGATCAAGATCGCGCGCGACAATGCACGGTTTATTGAATCCAGCGCCGACGATGTGGCGGTCGATATGATTATCGGTATTATTCTGGTAGTTGCCATTACCTTTGCATTTTTAATGTCAAAACGTTCAACCGTTATCGTGGCGCTGGCCATGCCCACGTCAATTGTAGCGACTTTCTTTTCTTTCTACGTCATGGGTTTCACTTTCAATATGCTGACGCTGATGGCATTGAGCGTATCCATCGGCCTGCTGGTGGACGATGCCATTGTGGTGCTTGAAGCGATACATCGCGAGCTGGAAGACGGCAAACCACCCATGCAGGCCGCCATTGACGGCGTCGCCCGTGTAGGTTTTGCAGTCATGGCAGCCACGATCTCTGTCATCGCGGTGTTCACACC
>CAISDR010000478.1 GCA_903884125.1 uncultured bacterium | reverse complement strand
GCAGCTTCCTTGAAAAAAACGCCGTAGTTTAATGCCCGCACATTAAATAGCAGATCAGGAGTCTCGCCGCTTTCCATGGCCGCGCGCGTAAGCTCTAGCGCATTGAAAACCTTTGCCGACCCCGAGGTCAGCGTATGTCTTAACAGTTTCTTGTCCACGGCATGTCCTATTTCGTAGACGCGAACAGCTTATTGGTACACGAACCGAGGAGTCGCGATCTGAATAATATTTCAATACAAGAGTGAGTTAGTGCACTCAAGCGATGTTAGCAGCCTGTTGATCGGTTGAGCTTGCGACGCATTACTGCAAATCAACTAAAGGTAAAAATAAAAAGCAAACGGCATTTCAAAAAACATTTAAAATACAAACAATTGCACAAAAAAAAGAGGGCCGGGAAATCCCGAACCTCTTTTAACTGCAACCAATGATTATTAAAGTTTGAAAACAATGTCCAGGCCGAATGTGAACTGGCTGCTCTGCTTTCCATCCTTGAACGGCTTTGTGCCATTGAGCGAGTCGTCCAACCGGATTTCCGGGCGAATCAGCAGATTCTGCAACGGGGCAGGCGCTGTTGTCGGCTTGTAGGTCACGCCCAGGGTCATCGCGCCATAAGTCGTTCCCTTTGGCGAGGTATAGTTGAACGAGCCATTCGACAGGCCCTTTTCAGCACGCACAAAGTCCATCTTGCCTGGGAAAGCGTAAACGAAGAATCCGTTATGATCTTCCCAGATTTCAGCGCGTGCATTTGCTGTCCACTGCTCGTCAAAGGCATAAGACACATATTGCGCAGCGCCATACCCGGTCGCGTTAAACGCATCACTCTTGATGTAGTTCAATTCAGAGACAAATGTCAGCGTATCGCTGGCCTTGTAGGTGAATACGACGTCGTTGAGGTAGGAATTGTTCTTGTCGTCGCCCGGCGTTTCAGGGCCGATATGCGACAACGCGAGAACTGTCAGCTTGCCATCAGCAAGACCATTCAGCCCGAAGCCGAACTGGAATGACGCCGAACTGTTATTGTCTCCGCTGGTGCCCAGCGACGTGTTAACGCCGGAATTTACGCCAGCCAACAGGTCAAGGGTGTCATTGACATGAGCGGTGGCCATGATGCCGGTGTGCTTCAGCGGAATGCCGAAGTTGAAGATGTAGGATTTGGAATAGAAATAATTGACCGACGGGTCGATCACTTCTGAACCGAGATAGGTACCGAACTGCCCGATCTTGAAATCGACGCCGCCTTCGGTCAGCCATGGCGTATGCAAAGCAACCCATGCTTCAACAATATCTGCCTGGACAACGCCATTCAGCGTATTGTCCAACTCGCCAAGGAAGTGGGTATAGCGTGCGTCAGACCCAACCATGCCCTGAAGCCGGAAGCCCACCGCATAATCTGTAGCCTTGGGATCCAATGGCTTTTCAGCGGTAAGCAGTACCTGGTTCAGCAAAGGCTGACCGTTACGATCGGTGAACAGATGACCGAAATTCACCTTGGAGCGATTGTTTGATCCATTGGTCGTAATACCGCCTTCAACCTGGGCCCAGATATCAAAACCGGGCGGCGGGGTTTCAGGCGCTGCGGCTTCAGCCGTCTTTTCTGGTTCCGGGGCAGCAGGTGCTGGCGCGGGTGCCGGTGCAGGCGGGGTGGCAAACACAATGGACACACGCCGGTTCTGCGGCTCTTTCACACCATCGGCGGTCTTGACCAGCTGCTCGCTCTTGCCCTTTGCCTGAATGCCAATGGCTTTGGGTGAAATACCCTTGCCGGTCAGGACAGCTTCAACCGCCAGCGCACGGCGGCGCGAAAGTGCCAGGTTGTATTTTTCCGAACCTGATGCATCGGTATAGCCCGACACTTCAATTTTGGCTGGCTTGCCTGCCAGCGCATCGGCGGCGGCTTTGTCCAGAATTTTCATCGCGGCAGGTGTCAGATCCGATTTGTCAAAATCGAAAAACACCAGATAGCTCTGGGTTGATTGCGCATATGCCGCCATCACCCCCATTGACGAGGCAAGAAGAGCGCCTACTAATCCGCGACTGATAAATTGTTTTGTCACTTTCATCCCCCAAATCCCGATATCATTATCGGACTATCCGCGCCCCCAAAATGGGTGCTGTGTTGAACTTCGATTTCAATTCCAGACAATTGCAGCAAACCGAACACACTGAATTGGTCATTGCATGTGGGTAAACTCGGATTTCAATCAACCTTAACGAGGTGTCATAGTAATGTGTGCACTGCGATAATTCCATGAAATTTACACTTCAAGTTTCATGCCGTACGAAAGGTGTGCCTATTCGGATACATTTTTTTTAAGTAAGTAAGCCATTTTTACCAGAAGAACAGT
>CAISDR010000477.1 GCA_903884125.1 uncultured bacterium | reverse complement strand
GTTCACCGATCCGGGCGTGAAGGTTTATCGCGGCATGATCATTGGTGAACACAGCCGCGATAATGATCTCGAGGTCAATCCGCTTAAGGGCAAACAGCTGACCAATATCCGTACAACGTCGAAGGATGAGGCCATCCGGCTGACCCCGCCGCGTCGTCTGACCCTGGAAGAGGCGATTGCCTATATTCAGGATGACGAACTGGTTGAAGTCACACCGAAGTCCATTCGTCTGCGCAAACGCTATCTTGATCCCAATGATCGCAAGCGCGCCGAACGGTCCATGGCTGACTAGGCTTTGAATACCGGGCCAATTGGGGGGCAGGGCTGAATGAATGGTACCGATTTAAGTGCCTATTTAGCATTTGCCCACCGGCTGGCGGATGCCGCCCGGGCGGCCATTGCGCCGCATTTTCGTAATCGGGTTGCAGCAGACAATAAGCACAAGTCAGGCGGATTTGATCCGGTCACCGACGGCGACCGTGCGGCTGAAGCTGCCATGCGGGCCCTGATTGCTGAGGTCTATCCGGATCATTGCGTCTATGGCGAAGAAGAAGGTGGCGCGTTGTCTGACAAAGTGCCGACCTGGGTGCTTGATCCCATTGATGGCACAAGGGCCTTCATATCCGGATTGCCAGTCTGGGGAACATTAATCGGGCTTGATCTGGGTGTTGGGCCAGTGGTCGGCATCATGGATCAGGGATTTACCGGCGAGCGGTATTTTGCTGCAGACGACGGAGCTTTTCTTAACTATCGCGGCAGAACCGATCGCCTTCAGACACGATCGACGGTCAGCCTGCGCCAGGCCAATCTTGCCACCACCAGCCCGGATCTGTTCACCATTCCAGCCGAGGCTGCGGCGTTCGCAGAAATCCGGTCCCGGGCACAGGCCACACGTTATGGGACGGATTGTTATGGTTACGCGATGCTGGCATCCGGCTATGTGGATCTGGTTATCGAAAGCGGCCTCAAAGCCTATGACGTGCAGGCTTTGATTCCCATTGTGACCCAGGCTGGCGGGGTCATGACCACATGGTCAGGCCATTCGCCGCGTCACGGCGGGCAGATAATCGCGGCCGCAACGCCTGAGCTTCATGCCCAGGCACTGGAAATACTGGCCATCGCGGCGCTTTAAGCGCTCGCCCGCATTTCGACTATAAGCGGTCGCAATTTCGCCAGAATCTGCGCGCATAACAGCATAGTGATCTTGCGGTTCGGCATTGGGTCGTCCCGTTTGAGGTCACAGGCAAACCAACAGGTGCGTCATGTTAAAGAAGATTCTCGCGACCAGCCTTGTTTTATCATTGGCCTTAGGATCGGCAGCTCAGGCTGGCGAATGGCGCCATCATCATGGCGGCGGAGACGGATTGGCAGTGGCGCTGGGTCTTGGCCTTGGGGCAATTGCCTTGGGCGAAGCCCTTGCCCCTTATCCAGCCTACGCGGCACCTGCAACTGTATATGTGGGGCCCCGCTATGTTTCTCCGGTCTATTACGTGCCGCCGCCGCCGCCTTCAGCGCCCCTGGTTGCAATTGCCGGTACACGCCGTGATTACCCCGGTTATGTGACCTATCAGGCGCAGAACGGTTATGGCGCAGTCTTTGAATGTCGCCAGTATGATAATGGCTATCGAACCTGCAACTAGCCCTTTGGTTAAAGGTTTTTGCCGGGCTGCATCATCGGGTGCTTGACCTTGGCGTGGAATTCGGGTGGTCTGCCGCACGAAATCAGGGTGGCACCCGGAGGATTAGCTTATGGCCGACAAATTTGACGCAATCCTGATCACCAAGACCGATGACGGTCCCCGTGGCGCATTGACCCGTCTGGATCAGTCAGACCTTCCTGAGGGTGACGTGCTGGTTGCCGTCAGCCATTCCACCGTCAATTACAAGGATGGCCTTGCCATTACAGGTCGGGCACCGATTGCGCGCAAACTGCCGATGGTCGGTGGCATTGATCTGGTGGGCAAAGTCGCGGCCAGCGCAAATGATGCTTTTAAGCCGGGCGATGACGTGCTGGTCAATGGATATGGTCTGTCCGAGCAGCACTGGGGCGGTTATGCAGGCTATGCCCGGCTGAAACCGGAATGGCTTGTGCGCAAGCCGCAAGCTTTTACCCCGGCGCAATGCATGGCAATCGGCACGGCAGGCTATACCGCGATGTTATGTGTGCTGGCGCTGGAATCGCGTGGCATTACCCCTGATCGCGGCACGGTATTGGTTACCGGTGCTGCTGGCGGGGTGGGGTCGGTTGCCATTTCACTGCTGGCCGCCAAAGGCTATCGGGTTGCGGCCTCCACCGGGCGTCTGGCCGAGACCGATTACCTGACCGGGCTTGGGGCTGCTGAAGTCATCGATCGTGCCGAGTTTTCAGGCCCGGCCAAACCGCTGGGTAAAGAACGTTTTGCCGCTGCAATCGATTCTGTCGGCTCGACCACATTGGTCAATGTCATCTCGCAGATTTCCTATGGTGGCGCGGTTGCTGCCTGCGGTCTGGCACAGGGTATGGACATGCCGGGCTTTGTTGCCCCGTTCATCCTTCGTGGCGTTGATCTGCTGGGGATCGACAGCGTCATGGCACCAATGCCAAAGCGTCTGGCCGCCTGGGCGCGCCTTGCATCGGATATTGATCCGGCGCGGCTCAATTCAATGACGAAGACCATCTCACTGGCAGACGTGCTGGAAGTGGCGCCCGAGATTCTGGCCGGGCAGGTGCGTGGCCGATTGGTGGTTGATCTGGCGCGCGGGTAAGGGGATCTGATCGGCAACATTACCGATTCAACCAGGCCCGTCATGGACCCATTTCTGACCAGCTATTTCTTTTCAAAGGGCGTCGCAATCGGCCTTGTCGCTGCTGCTCCGATCGGGCCCGTCAATATTCTGGTGATGCAGCAGACGCTCCGCCACGGGCGGGTTTCGGGATTGCTGACCGGCCTCGGTGCCATGTTCGGCGATGGATTGTTTGCTGTCGTCGCCGCTTTTGGCATCTCAGCGGTTTCGTCTTTCATTCTTGACTGGGCGGTCTGGATTCAAATTCTCGGCGCCACGATTTTATGTGTGATGGGGGTCAAAACCTTTCGGTCGCGCCCGCAGATCGCAGCAGTTGATCATAACCTGACGCGCTGGACCCAGACAATTGCATCCACGTTTGCACTTACGATCACAAACCCGATGACGATGCTTGGCTTTGCTGCGCTTTTTGCAGGTGTGGGCGGACTGGGCACAGGCGACCTGACTTCAGCATCTTCAATCGTCGCGGGGGTTCTGACCGGCTCCGGCCTCTGGTGGCTCGTGGTATCTCAGGGCGTCGGCCTGATCCGCGCGCGCATTGATGAAACGGTATTTGCCAGGATCAATCGTGTGTCAGGAACAATGATTATTTTCTTTGGTCTGGCTATGTTTGCCCGGCTTGGTCTGTCAATCCTCGGGCAATAAAGCCCGGATTTCGGAACCCCAGTTTGCCATAGGTGAACGGGTTTCCATCCAGCGTGGACATGTTACCACCTGCCGCAATCAGCACGCCGTGACCGGCGGCTGTATCCCATTCCATTGTAGGGCCTGTGCGTGGATAAAAGTCCGCTTCGCCCGCAGCAATCAGGCAGAATTTCAAAGATGATCCGGCTGCCCGAAACGCGCTGACTTTCAGATTGGCAATCAGCGCGTCGGTTTCGGGATCACGATGCGAGCGGCTGGCCAGAACGACCAGCCCGTCGGCTGGGGCAGGTCGCACACAGATCGGGCGCGGCGCGCTGATCTGGCCCGTGCCCGCATCCGCATCGCATTCAAAGGCACCAGTACCAACAATGCCAAAGAACAGCCGTCCATGAACCGGGATATAGACAATACCCAGTTGCGGCACAGCGTCGATAATCAGCGCGATATTGACGGTGAATTCGCCATTTCTCTCGACAAATTCCCGAGTACCGTCAAGCGGGTCAACCAGCCAGAAAATCCTTTCAGTCTGAGGGGTCTGCCCCTTTGCCGCCTGCTCCTCGGCAATCACAGGGATATAAGGTGTAATCTCCGCCAGTGCCGCCAGAATGATTGCTTCAGCAAGCTCATCGGCAGCGGTGACCGGGGATGAGTCCGATTTGTTTTGGACCGCAAAATCGCTGGCATAGACTTCCAGAATGCTGGCGCCGGCCCTGATAGCGACCGGTAGCAGACGATTGGCCAGAGCGCCCAGATCTTCTTTTTTCATGTAACCCGACTCCTGAAATGACCCTACACAATACCCCGGCTGGCCTTCGCTGTGCCAAGACTAACCCCAATAGCGTGGCTCTTCGTAATTTTCCTTATGTGCCAAAGGGCTGAAACTCGGCTAAAGTCAAAGTGGTAATGTACCAAGGTTCGAGCAGAGTCGGCCCCGTGTACGTTCATTTTGGTTAACTCTTTGATTTTATGTAATTTTTAAGAGGTGTTCATGTCGGTTACGGCCGAACTCGAATTGATGGCTCTGATGGCCTCGCGCATTTGTCACGATCTGATATCGCCGGTCGGAGCAATTGCCAATGGAATCGAGATATTGACAGAAGAAAATGGTGCGGATGGGGATGCCGAAATGCGCGCTCAGGCAGTGGATCTGATCGCCCAGTCGGCGGAACAGGCAGCGCGCCGTCTGACCTATTGTCGCATGGCCTTTGGTGCTGCAGGTGGTGCGGGCGCACAGATTGATCTGAATGAAGCCAGAAAAGTTGCAACCGAACTTTTGGCTGGTGGGAAAGTAACACTGGACTGGCGTCTGCCCGCAGGCGGCGCTGGCCGAAATGTTGCCAAAGTCAGCCTGATGCTGGTGGCGATGGGCGCGGACTGTCTTGCCCGCGGCGGAAATCTTGTGGTCGAGGGTCGAAGCCAGGGTGATAAGTTTGAAGTATCGGTGCGTGCCATCGCCGAGCGGCTCAGTCTTAACCCGTCCCTTGCGGCAGCCCTTGGGGGGGCGCTGCCAATGGCGCAGGTCGATGCCAAGTTGGCACCAGCGGTTTACGCGGGCAATCTGGCCAGAGGGGCAGGCGGTTTTGTCCAGTTGGTGGAGGAATCCGGCGCCATTCTTTTGGATGCGCTTGTTGGCTAGGATTGGTTGAGGCCATTTGGCGCGTTACGTACCTAAGGCCGATTGTGTCAGAGTAAACCTCAGTTTTTGTTGCGTTCGGTTGCTTCAATCCTTGCATGCCAGATGCCAGAGGCATTCGGTCGCATGTTATGAATCCAAACCCGCCAGGAAAAAAGCTCAAAGGCGTGGGGCATAAAAGAAGGACTGTTGTGATGGATGATCTGCTGAGCGAGTTCCTGACCGAAACGAACGAAAGTCTGGATACGGTCAATCTGGAACTGGTCAAGCTTGAACAGGACCCGAACAACAAATCGGTCCTTTCGAACATTTTTCGCCTGGTCCATACCATAAAAGGTACCTGCGGCTTTTTAGGATTGCCACGCCTTGAGGCTGTTGCGCATGCCTCTGAAAATGTCCTGGGAAAATTTCGTGATGGTGTGGTTCTGGTCACGCCATCATCTGTGACGTTGATCCTTGAATCGCTGGATGCGATCAAGTCGATCCTGACAATTTTGGAACAGACAGAAGCAGAGCCGCCAGGCGATGATCTTGATCTGATCGCCCGACTTAACGCCCAGGCTGAAGGCAAGGCACCCGCGCGAGCAGAACCCGAACTCGTTCAAGCGGAAAACCTGCCTGCTGCGCCAGCATCTGATGGTCCGACCGAACGGAAAATCCTGCAGCAGCTGGATCGGCCATTGCGTCCGGGCGAAGTATCGCTTGATGAACTGGAACGGGCCTTCCTCGAAGCAGAAGGGCCAGCGGAATTCGCCCCCGCTGCACCCGTCGCCGCCGCGCCACCACCGCCACCACCGCCACCAAAGGCCAGGGCAGCCGAACACGAGGATGATGGTTCGACTAAGTCCGTTGCAGTCGCCAATCCGGAAAATTCGATTGCCAATCAGACCATTCGCGTTTCGGTGGAACTGCTTGAAAATTTGATGACCATGGTCAGCGAACTTGTGCTGACTCGCAATCAGTTACTGCAGATGGTCCGTCGGATGGGCGAGACAGAATTCAAGACGCCGTTACAACGGTTAAGCCATGTCACCACCGAGTTGCAGGAAGGGGTGATGAAGACCCGGATGCAGCCGATTGGAAATGCCTGGCAGAAGCTGCCGCGTATTGTTCGCGATCTTAGCATTGAACTGGGCAAGAAGATTAACCTGCAGATGCTGGGTGCCGAGACAGA
Organism: uncultured bacterium; assembly: GCA_903884125.1. Taxonomy (GTDB): domain Bacteria; phylum Pseudomonadota; class Alphaproteobacteria; order CAISDR01; family CAISDR01; genus CAISDR01. The sequence goes on along the minus strand of CAISDR010000477.1, from coordinate 181 downwards.
ACTTGATCGTCAGGTGCTGGAGCTGATCAAGGATCCGTTGACCCATATGGTCCGCAATTCCGGCGACCATGGTCTGGAAACACCCGAAGAACGCCGCGCCAAAGGCAAGCCGGAAACCGGCCGTATCACACTCAATGCCTATCATGAAGGCGGACATATAATCATTGAAATCGCCGATGAT
>CAISDR010000476.1 GCA_903884125.1 uncultured bacterium | reverse complement strand
AGATCGCCAAGATTCTGGGCGGCGTCACCCGCAACGCGGTTATCGGCAAGGCCCATCGGCTGGGCCTGTCCGGTTCGGCGAAGCCTGCCCAGCCCCGGCCCGAACGCCGTCGCGAAACCCATGAGGGCTCAACCCGTGCCAGCCATTCAAATGGTGGTGGCGAACGGGCAACCCCGCGTCTGGTCATTCCGGCAGCGCCACCGCCACCACCCATTGAAGAACTGGAAGTACCGCCCGAACATGAACGGGTGTCATTGCTCAAGCTCAATGAAAAAATGTGCAAATGGCCGATTGGCAATCCCGGTGATGCGACCTTCCGTTTTTGCGGACACACAGCGCATCCCGGCCTGCCCTATTGCGCGGCCCATGGTGCGCGGGCCTATCAGCCTGTGTCGAAAAAAGATCGTGACCGCGACCGGTTGCGGACCCAGAAATTCGCCTGAGGCCAAATAACCCAAACCGATGTAACCTATCCGGTCTGACCCAGTCGCACGGCCACATTGTCTGCCAGTGCCAGACTTGCGGTCAGGCCCGGACTTTCGATCCCGAACAGATTGATCAGACCGGCAAGCCCATGATGGCTTTGGTCATCGATGACAAAGTCGGTATTGGCCCCGCCCGGCTTTTCCACCTTCGGTCTGATGCCGGCATAGGCGGGCTGCAGGGCACCTTCCGCAATCCCTGGAAAATAGGGCCTTATGGCCGCATAGAATGCGTCCGCACGTTTTGGGTCGACGGTATAGTCAATATTGTCCACCCAGTCATGGTCCGGTCCGAATTTGGCCTGACCGCCCAGATCCAGCGTCAGATGAACGCCAAGGCCAGCGGCCGGTGGCACCGGATAGATCAGATGTTTGAACGGTGCCTTGCCTGCATAGGAAAAATAACATCCACGCGACAGATAGGTCGGGCGGATGCGATCCGGTGCCAGACCATCTATGGCCTGTGCCACCCGACTTGCATGATGCCCGGCTGAATTGATCAGAATGCGCGCGGCAAGTTTTGTAACTGTGCCGTCTTTGCCGGTTGCCTCAACTTCAAATCCCGGATTGGTATAGCGCGCGGCGGTATAGCTGGTTTCAAAGGCAATCATCCCGCCGTGGGATTCCAGCTCACCGCGCAGGCTCAGCATATAGCCGTGGCTGTCGATTATCCCGGTCGCCGGTGAATAAAGGGCGGCGGTTGCATATAAAGCCGGTTCCATGGCCATCGCCTCCGCCCCGGTCAATTCTGACAGGCGGTCGTCACCGGCAAGACCATTGGCCCTTGCGCGCTGTGCGATCTGGTCGAGTGCCGCGTGTTCGTCAGCATTGGTCGCAACAATCAGTTTGCCAATCCGCTGGTGGCCGATGTTTCGTTCCGCGCAATAGCGATAAAGCATTTTGCGGCCTTCAACACACAATCGGGCCTTCAGTGTGCCGGTGGGATAATACATCCCGCCATGGATTACTTCGGAATTGCGGGCAGATGTTTCGGTGCCAATGGCATTTGCCCGCTCCAGCACAATGACCTCAAGGCCCAGCCCGGCCAGCCTTGCGGCGATGGCAAGGCCCACGACCCCGGCCCCTATGACAATTGCATCTACCTGATCCATCTTTGGTCCAAACATTGATTTGCTTTTGCAGGGCCTAGGATGGCGCGGGGACGGCTGCTGTTTCAATAGGGCTTGCGCCGGGTCCGATTTCCAGCCATGCATCGACCGATTAAGGCAGATGGGATCAGCAATGTCGGTGAAACTGGGAAATATTCTGGTCACGGGGACCGCCGGATTTATCGGCAATCATGTGGCGCACCGGCTGTTGCAGGCAGGACATCGCGTGGTCGGTCTGGATAATTTTGATCCGTTCTATGATCCGCAGCTCAAACACGCCCGCATCAGACGTCTGGGCGGGTTCGATCGGTTTCAGTTTCACGAACTGAACCTGCAGGATCGCGACGGGATGGCGGCGCTGTTTGCCAATGGTCAATTCAGCCATGTGGTTCATCTGGCAGGCCAGGCAGGTGTGCGCTATAGCCTTGAAAATCCCTTTGCCTTTGCAGACAGCAATATGGTCGGCTTTCTGAATGTGCTTGAGGGGGCAGCCAAAACCGGCGTGCAGCATCTGCTCTATGCGTCGTCATCGTCGGTTTATGGTGCCAATACCAAAATGCCTTTTGCCGAATCCGATGTGACCGATCATCCGGTCAGTCTTTATGCCGCCAGCAAAAAAGCCAATGAACTGATGGCCCATGTCTATAGCCATCAGCATGGATTGCCTGCAACGGGCCTTAGATTCTTCACGGTCTATGGACCGTGGGGCAGGCCGGATATGGCGCTATACAAATTCACCCGCGCCATTGTCGAAGGCACGACAATCTCCCTGCATGAAGGCGGGCGAATGAGCCGGGATTTCACCTATATTGATGATGTGGTCGAAGCGATCATGTGCCTGATCCCGCTGGCGCCTGCGCCCAGCCAATCGGATGCCTCAGATCGTCCGGATATCAGTCACGTGGCCGCCCACCGGGTATTGAATATCGGCAATGACAAGCCGATCTCGGTTGCAACCTATCTGGCCCTGATCGAGGAAAAACTGGGCCGCAAGGCCAATGTCCGCGAAGTCGCCATGACATCGGGCGAGGTGATGGCCACCTGGGCTGATATTTCAGCATTAAAACAGGCAACCGGTTTTGCCCCCATGACCCAGATTGTCGATGGGGTTGGGCGATTTGTTGACTGGTATCTGGAGTATCATGGGGT
>CAISDR010000475.1 GCA_903884125.1 uncultured bacterium | reverse complement strand
GTGGTCATGGTCATGGTGGTCATGGCCGTGGTGGTCATGGCTGTGATGATGATGTTTGCGACGGCTCGGATTCAGACTGCGCCAGGTGGTCAGAAACATCCATCCCGCAATCAGTACGATCAGTGCCCCGGATAAAAGCTGAAACCAGCCCTCATTGGCTTCGATGTTTATTTCGGCACTATAATGCATACCAAGCAGTGCAACGATCCATACAATTGCCGTATGTGATACTGTAGCCGCCAGTCCCAACAGGATTGCCTGACCAACTGTGCCGCGTACAGCGACAATGAAAGCCGCCATCATTGTTTTTGAATGGCCCGGCTCCAAACCATGTAATGCGCCCAGCAAAACAGCACTGGGGGCATAAAGCCAGGTCGCACCATTTTGCAAAATGACATCGCTGAAGACAGCCATTACAACTCCCGTTTTTAGCTGGTGCGCACTTGAATTCCCTGCTGCCTAAAGGCCAGTCTGAACAAGTCTGGCAGCAATCGCATTTGCATTTACACGAAATGGCCACCATCCACGCTTGCGCGGTTTCAATGACTGGCACGCCTCGCCTACCAGCACACTATAAACCTGCCCGCGCACAGCACAGAGCGCGGAAAAATAAGTTGGTAACGCACCAGGTGGCATCAGTTCCAGTAAAATACAGTCCACAGGCGCAAATATCATATTGGCAAAACCAGCACCATGCGGACCGATGACAAATTCGGCCTGTGCAAACAGATCGATCTGTCCCTGTAAGGACATCCCTTCAAGCTGGATCATCTCGAAACCGAAATGTGATAACATATCAACTATCTCTGCTTCGTTTTCCAGACGCCGTACCACGGCACGCGCGCGCGATATAAACAGTCGACGACGAACATTGGATGAAGCTTTGGGAAAAAACTTTGATCGCAGCCAATCCGCTCGCGCAGTCGTGATAGACGGACTGATGCCACCGGAAAGCGCCGCCATATCCAAATCTGCCTGTCGGGCGTGAAGAACCCATAGTTTATCCACCCGCCGTCTGGCCATGGGTTCCACCCGCAATAATCTGCTGGTTTCAACGCCAAGTCGGGCCATCGCATCATTGTGATAGTCAACCAGATGCCAGCCGCACAAAATCGGCAGTTCCGGATCAAGCGCGGATAATGCAGCCGCATTGGGCAATTCATCAATCAGCCAATGATAATAGTTGGCGGAATCCCCTATCAGAATTGCCTCTGATACACGATCTTCATCAAGAACTGCTGCGCCCAGTGCCTCGCCCCTGCTGCTTGAAACCCGCAACATCGAACTGTCATTCTGAAGGAATGGCAGCGCCAGTCTGGGCAGTGTGTCAGGCCGATCGGCCGTTGACAAAAGATACCATTGATTGCCGATAACATCGCAATTTACGACATGTGTGATCGTTACCCCCACATCCGAAAGTTCACGACTGGTCCCCATGTGTTCAACGGCTACGCGCTCAAATACCGTCTCGTCATATTCCGGCTTGTGGGTATAAAGCCGTGACCAGGCCGCGCCCTTGCGATCGCCCAATCCGCCTGCCCGTGCAAAGGCTGATTGTGCGGTCTGGTAGCGTTTGCAATAATCAAGCGCGCTGCCCAGAAGATACCATATCGCACCATCATCGGGCCGTTCCGCCAGCGCCATCGCAAACCGAGTTGCGGCATGATCAAAACGATCATGTTCCATCGCCCATTCGCCATCGGACAATGGCCATAGTGTCGTGTGGCCGAATGATGCGCTGCGTTGTGCGAAAATTGCATCCGCGCCGGTCTTATCACCCCGGTCTGACAGCCCCAGCGCCCACAGGTCCATAGCGACCCCGCCGCCCCCCAGATAAAAGGCGCGGCGTGCATGTTCAACCTGACGATCGATATTGCCTTTAACACCGGCAATATTGGCAAGATGGAGATAAGCGATCATCAGATCAGGGGCCAGGACAAGCGCTTTTCCCGCGGCATTTTTGGAATCGTCCACTGCCCCGGCTTCAAACGCGTGGGCCGCAATATCCGACCATACCTGGGCATGATTTGGAAATTTAATCGCGGCGCGCTCAAACAGGCTGCGGGCCATTGCGATCTGGCCAAGTTTCTGGTGGCAATTCGCGATGACCAGGTGCGGACCCGGTTCATTGACCATAAATTCCAGAGATCGGGTCAGTGGCTCAAGTGCAGCACGATAGTCGCCAAGAGAATATAAGCACAGACCCAATAAAAACGGCACAGATCCATCGCCTGTATGGCTTTGTGCCAGCGGGTACAGGATTTCCAATGCCGCTTGCTGGTCACCTGCCATTAGCAGGTTGCGTGCTGTGTCAATCAGGTTCTGATCTGCCAATGTCATCAAATGGCGTCCGATGATTTAAATCACTTCTGGCATAAAAACGAATGATCCGGCAGAAAGATACCAGTAGGCAAGGGCATTATCGGAGCGCGCGTATGTTTGACACGGTTAGTAGACCCATCCAAAGAGTCTGCTTTATTCTTTTTGTCACGATTGCATTTGCTCGAGCCAGCGCGTCTTTGGCCGAGCCCGCCCCGGTTTGGGCCTATCCCTTTGCGCCGACTACACCACCGGCCGGTGGGTGGGATGCAACCATACCGCTTCGTATTCCTGCGTCGTCAAATATGTTCACCAAAGCTGAATTGCGT
>CAISDR010000474.1 GCA_903884125.1 uncultured bacterium | reverse complement strand
TTTTGCGGGATTTTCAAATTACCGTCGCCGGTTGCGGTCCAGCACATATAAAAGGCCGATGCCGGGAATACAGGCGATGACTGTTGCGACAAAGAACAGGGGCCAGCCCAATGCTTCGGCCAGAAAGCCGGATGGGCCGACCATGAAGGTGCGCCCGACCAGCGCCAGTGCTGATAACAGCGCATAATGGGTGGCCGTGATGCCCCGGTCGGTGCACAGCCGGGATAAAAAGGCCACAAATACGACCGCGCCAAACCCATGCCCAAGATTATTGATCGAATTGGCCACGACCAGCGCCCAGGGTTCCGGCCCGATCAGGGCCAGCCAGGACAGGCTCAGATTAGCCAGCGCCTGTACAAACGCCCCGATCCATAAAGTTGGCCAGGGGCCAATACCGCGTTCCACAACGCCCGCCAGAAATCCGCCGCTTAACGTCGCCACAACCCCGATACCCGAAGCAGCCCAAGCGTAGGTTGCCTTGTCAAAGCCGATCGCCAGGGCAAAGGGCAAGGTCATATTATCCGCCATCGCATCACCCAGCTTGAACAGCAGGACAAAGGCCAGAACGCTGATCGCGTTGGGCTTGGCCAGGATCGCTTTCAGTGGTTCGATCAGGGTCTGGGAAATTCCGACCCGTTGTTTGACCTCAGCCGGTGCGGTGTCAGCAGGTTCAGGTCCGATCATCCAGCTGCCCAGCAGTCCGATCCCCAACAGCGCCGCCAGCCCGCAATAGCCGATCGACCAGGCGAGGTCGCGGCTGATTCCCCAATGCTCAAGCCCTGCGACAGCCGCCAACGTGCCGGCTGCTGCAATCAGCGCTGCAATACGGAATGCAGCGACGTAAATGGCAAGCCCAGCTGACTGGGCATCTTCAGCGATGCGTTCGATGCGCAGGGCATCAATGACAATATCCTGACTGGCGGACGTAAAAGCGACCAGCACCGCAAGGGCTGCAATGGCCCAGGGATTGGTGCGTGGATCAAGCAAACCAAGACTGATAACGGCAAGCATCAATGCCAGTTGAATGACCACCAGCCAGCCGCGCCTGCGTCCCAGTCGCGCAAAGCCAAAAGGTGGGGGCACAGCATCCAGAAAAGGTGCCCATAGGAATTTCAGCACATAGGGAAGACCCGCCAGCGAATACAGACCTATTTCAGATGGCTTCATGCCTGCTTCGGCCATGCGCGCCTGCAGCGCCTGACCCTTGATCGCAAATGGCAGGCCAGAGGCAAATCCCAGCGCTGCCATAGCCCGCATTTCGCGACCGGTGAAAATACCAAGTGCTGCGATTAGGCGCGCAGCAAAATTTGCTGGTTTCGAATCATTTGCAGGTTCATTCATCAGGCAAAGCTAGCCTGATCTTGGACCCGGGGCTAAACATTATCGATTCAGGATTTCTGTTTGCGTTCGGCTGTAACCCAGAAATCCTTCAAGTCCTCTGCCTCCTGGGCCTGGGCTTTTTTGCGAACCAGGTCGATTTCATCCTGAACCTCAAGCAGTTTTGCAAACACATCCGGATCCAGCTTTTTGGCGTCCACGTCCTTTTGTATGATTGCCAGTGTCTGGGAAATTGACAGGCTGTCGCGATAGGGCCGCGCCTCGCGCAGCGCGGTGAAAATATCGCTGATCGCCATGATGCGGGCAGGCAGCGGCAGATTATCCGCGGTTGCCCGATTGGGATAGCCCGATCCATCCAGGCGTTCGTGATGAGAGCCACCCCAATTTGCGATTTCTGCAAGCCCCGCCACGTTGGAAAGGGCCTCAAGGCTCAGGTAACTATGTGCTCGCATCTGGGCAAATTCCTGCGCATCCAGATTACCATTTTTCTCCAAAATAGCAGGGGACACCGCAAGTTTTCCGATATCATGCAAATAGCCCGCAACCAGAACCCGCTTTGCGTCGTCTTTGCTCATCCCCATTGACAGGGCAAGATATTGCGCACAGGCGGCCACACCGGCAGAATGTGTTGCGGTAAACCGGCTTCGGCAGTCAATGACAATGGCGAAAAACCGGGCCAGATCGACCAGCGCCTCAATATCCAGCTCGACAGATTTTCGGGGTGCTATGGCCGTGATCATTTCGCTCAGATGTGCCGATTTAAGGTCCAGCCAGAAACTGTCACTCTTTGAAATTTCGATCAGGGCATCAACACAATCGGGATTGAACATGCTACCCCTGCTTGCCTGGGCAATGCGCCGGAATTCAGCCACATCGGCCAGAATATTCTGCGACTTCTGCACCAGCACTTCGATCCGGTCAGCCAGAAATATGATGCTGGAACTCAACGGCACTTCATTACCAAAAAAGCACGCACCCCGCCCATTTTTCCATGGCACATGATGATAAAGAATAACAGGCGCCAGATGGGCAAACGGCGCAAATCGCCGGATCAGCAAAGCCCCAAGCTTGGCGTGCAAATGAGGGGCATTTTGTTCAAATTCCAGTAGGGACAATCGATCCTGCAGCGGAATCGCACCGATGTCGTGGATTAATGATGCACAGAACAGATCCGAATATTCCTCGCCTGAAAGTCCTAACTGCCGACCAATGCGCGAAGAAATCAAACACACGCGTTGTTGATGCGAGTTAAGCGCAGGATTTACCATATCCTGAACTGCGGACAGAACGCCCAGCATCTCGAATAACGAAACGTTCAAATCAGCTTTGGGTATTGCAAATCCATCCTGCATTGGGACCCCGATCCAGGCCGCATCCAATTACGAGCACCATGACTATCGCTGATCCTATTTTTGCTTCGGGTAAATACGTATATTCACTTAATTGCGTTGACGCTGGCCTGAATCTGTAAGACCCGGCCGCCACAGACGTCCGTACAGCTTGTCGGAACAGACGTCTATTGATCTGAGACACAAGCAAATTCCTTTGAAAATCAAAAATTACAAGGTAAAGGCTTTGATATAACGATTACAGATTGTAGGGACGAAAGATGGCGCAGTCACAGGCAGATACCCAGCAGGACCCCTTGGGTTCAAAACCATTGGATGCCGTTGTTGTCGGGGCGGGTCTTGCGGGTCTTTATCAACTTTACCGCCTGTTGCAGCTTGGCCTGAATGTACGCACATTCGAGGCGGCCAATGGCGTTGGTGGTGTATGGTTCTGGAACCGCTATCCCGGTGCGCGGGTCGATTCCCATTTTCCGTTTTACCAGTACTGGTTTTCCAAAGAGTTATGGGACGAATCCGACTGGAAGGAACGTTTTCCGGGCCAGGTGGAAATCGAAGACTATCTGAACCGGGTCTGTGACAAGTTCGAACTTCGCAGACACATCACCTTTGGTACCAAAGTGACACAGGCCAAATTTGATGATTCATCAGGCTTGTGGACCATCACGACCGATGGCAATGAACAGGTCACGGCCCGCTTTCTGGTCCTGAATACCGGTGGCCTGTTTGACGCCAAGATTCCAAAGATTTCCGGTCAAGAGAGATTCAGCGGCGTAGCGGTCCATACCAGTCACTGGCCAAGGGACCAGGTTGATCTGGCCGGCAAGCGTGTGGCGGTAATTGGCACGGCGGCAACGGGCATTCAGGTCATACAGACCATTGCACCAATCGTCGGACAGCTGTTTGTCATGCAGCGCACGCCCAATTACGCAGTGGCCATGAAAAACCCGACAATCCGACAGGACCAGCTGTTGCAGATGCGCCAGTCTTATGATGATCTGCGCGAACGGGCACACAATTCATTTGGCGGCTTTGCCTATGATGAAATGCCGCCGCTTTTCGATGAAGTGCCAGATGATCGGCGCGAGGCGCATCTCAGATCGATCTGGGATGATGGGTCACTTAAAATGTGGGGCGGTACATTTGCCGATTCATTCTTCAATCCGCAAGCTGCAGCCTATGTTTCGGAATTTGTGCGCGACCGGATTCGTGAACGTGTCCGCGACCCCGCGGTCGCAGAAAAACTCATTCCAACGGATTATGAATTCGGGTCACGGCGCGTGCCACTGGAAAACGGTTATTTCGAAGCTTTTAACCGCAACAATGTTCACCTTGTTGATCTGCGTGAAGAACCAATTACTGAAATAGATGAAACCGGGATCAAAACTGCAACCGCCCATTACGAGGTGGATGTAATCATCTATGCCACCGGTTTTGATGCAGGCATAGGTGCAATCAACAGAATTGATATCAGGGGCCGTAACGGACAGTCGCTGAAACAGCATTGGGACAGATCACTACGGACGACGGTAGGCATGCAGGTTCATGGCTTTCCCAATCTGTTCATGACCATGGCACCATTTGCCCCGGCTGCCGCCCTTTGCAATTATCCGATCTGTGCGGATCAGCAGGTCGACTGGATCACCGACACGATAAGTTTTGTTCATCAAAAACAAGCACGCTCGATTGAGCCTAAAGTTGAAACCGAAAATGCCTGGATGACCCATCATGAAGAAGTCTCAGAGCCGACTTTGCTGGGCCAGAACAAACATTCCTGGTACAGAAAGCTTGGCGCTGATGGCAGGCCGCGCGAACTGATCGCTTATGTGGGCGGCATCCCAACCTATAAAATGGTCTGCGACGGTTATCGTTCCAGTCAGTATCAGGGTTTTGAAATAAGGTAAGGGTCAGGTCGGCCTGTCAGCGCTGGCGACAATTGTTGTACCTGCGCCAGTCGCCCGGCGGCATGACGTGCAAAGCGGATTGTCTCGGCCCGGCGACGGTTGGCATTCAGCGACTGCTCAAACGGCGGGCGCAGGATTGCCGCACCATATCTGTCAGCAATGATCAGGCCGGTTTCCGGTGGCAGGACATCGCGTGGAAAATCCTGATCCACGGCAAAGGAAAAAGCATCGCAATAATCCAGATAGGTCTGCCATTTCTGATCGGTCCGAAAATCAGCCAGCGATGATTTTATCTCGACAATCAGAATACGCCCCTTTGGGTCAAGGGCTGCGATATCAGCACGTCGTCCGGACCCAAGCGTGAATTCCTGTATCGGCGCATAGTCCATTTCACCCAGCATTCGGATCACGCCGCGGACAATATCCTGGGCACGGCTGACGGTTTTTGTATCGGATAAAGGATCCATGGTCGCCGATCTGATCATTTCCGCGGCACTTGCGTCCAGATCATTATGCAGGCTCAATTGATCAACTCAAAGAAAGCAAGGAAACGTCGTCATGGATTTATCGTTAAAGGGCAAGCGGGTCATTGTTAGCGGTGGTACGCGCGGCATTGGCCGGGCGGTTGCCGAAACCTTTGCCGCCGAAGGGGCCAATGTTGCCATCTGCGCGCGCAATGAAACACAGGTTGCCGAAGCTGTGGCGGCAATTGGGGCCATGGGGGTACGGTCAACCGGCAGGGCAGTTGATATTTCCAATGGACCAAAACTGACGGAATGGATCGGCGATGTTGCCGCAGATTTCGGCGGCATTGACATACTGGTGTCAAACCCCGGTGCCATGGCGATCCAGAATACGCCGGAAGCCTGGCGGCAGAATTTTGATGTGGACATTATGGGCGCGCTTTATGCCGTCGAAGCGGCCAAGCCCTTTCTGGCGCAGGCGGCAAGCGATCATGGCGATGCCAGCATCGTGCTGATCTCGACCGTATCGACTATGGAAAGCGATGGTGAATCTGCCTATGGCCCGATGAAATCGGCACTGGTTCACATGGCCAAAGGTATCGCCCGACAACATGCCGCAAAAGGTATTCGTGCCAATGTGGTATCCCCCGGCACGGTCTATTTCAAGGGCGGGGTCTGGAACATGATTGAACAGAACATGCCTGACCGCTATCAGCACGCCATGGAACGCAATCCCACCGGGCGCATGGGCACACCACAGGATATTGCCAATGCCGTTGTGTTCCTCGCCAGTCCGCGTGCATCCTATATCACCGGGGCAAACCTGACGGTGGATGGGGCGATCACCCGGCGGGTGAATTTCTGAACAGATGGGTCAGAGCAGGCCGCAGGCATGGGGATTGGGTGCTTCTTTCAGCAGGGCTGATCGCAGCTTGCCCAGCGCCTGATGTTCGATCTGGCGTACACGTTCTTTGGAAATGCCCAATTGCCCGCCAAGGGATTCCAGTGTGTCGGTCTGATCGTTCATCAGGCGTGCCCGGATGATCGTCTGTTCGCGCGCATTCAGTTTTGTCATGGCGCGTGAAATCCATGTCCGCCGGACCTCACCGTCCAGCGCGTCAATGGTGATTTCATCCGGCAGGGGCCTGTCGTCTGCCAGCACATCCTGCCAGTCCAGACCGGTATCCTCGCTATTGCTCATGGGCGCATTCAGCGAACGGTCGGCACCGGACAGACGACCTTCCATCGCCGCCACATCATCGACTGAAACATTCAGTTGTGTGGCGATGAATTCCCGGCTTTCCCGACCCGAAGAAGGTCTGCCGGTTACCTGATTTTCGGCATCAATGCGGGCCTGCAGCCGACGCAAATTGAAAAACAGTGATTTTTGTGCGGCTGTGGTTCCGGTCCGCACAATCGACCAGTTGCGCAGGATATAGTCCTGAATGGAAGACCGGATCCACCAGGTGGCATAGGTGGAAAAGCGCAGGGCCCTTTCCGGTTCGAACCGGGCTGCAGCCTGCATCAGGCCGATATTGCCTTCCTGTATCAGATCGCCCGTGGGCAGACCGTAATGGCGGTAACGACCAGCCGTGGCGATGACCAGCCGCAGATAGGCGCTGGTCAGTTCATGCAATGCTGACTG
>CAISDR010000473.1 GCA_903884125.1 uncultured bacterium | reverse complement strand
CCCCAAAACCCCAAAACCCCATTTGATAAATTAGTATAAAATGTAAATTGAATTGAAATTATATTATAGTTATATTATTTTAAACCCAAAATAATTAAATTCAATTTTGAAATATCTCTTTTTTTACTATTTATAGATGCTTATTTTATATAAAAATCAAAAATTAAAAAGAATAAAAAACAAATTTTACGTAAATTGCATTCTGGGGCCATGACCGGGCAGCGCTGCTTTGACCGTTGACGTGGGCAATGGTCCTGGGTCAGGGTCATTTCATAGAAATAGGGGGAGAAACCAAAATGTCCGCTGTTCATAACCTCGGCGTGAAGTCCGTCCGCGAACTGGTATCTGCCGAAGAATGGCAGTTGCGAGTCGATCTGGCCGCCACCTATCGGCTGGTAGCCCATTATGGATGGGACGACATGATCTTCACCCATATTTCAGTTCGCATTCCGGGTCCGGAACATCATTTCCTGATCAATCCATACGGCCTGCTCTTTAATGAAATAACCGCGTCAAGCCTGGTCAAGATTGACCTTGATGGCAATGTGGTGATGGAGTCGCCTTATGCGGTGAACCCAGCGGGCTTCACCATCCACTCTGCCATTCATGCCGCGCGCGATGACGCACAGTGCGTCATTCACCTGCACACGGATGACGGCAGCGCCGTTGCGGCGCAAGGTCATGGGCTGATGGCGCTGACCCAGCATGCCATGATCATAGGTGGCGATCTGGCCTATCATGATTATGAGGGCATTGCCCTTGATCTTGGCGAACGCGAACGGCTGGTGGCGGACATTGGCAGTCGAAATTGCGTGCTGCTGCGCAATCACGGCACGCTGACCATGGGCAAGACCTGCGCTGATGCCTTTATACGGATGTATTATCTGGAACGTGCCTGCACGATGCAGGTGCGGGCATTAAGTGCAGGTCAGGACAAAATCAGCCTGCCCAATCAGGGGGTGCCGGAACATACCGCGACACAGGCAAAGATGGGATTTGACGGCCCGGTTGGAAGGCTGGCGTGGCCGGGGCTTTTACGCCAGCTTGACCGTGAAGATACCAGTTATCGCGACTAGTCCGCCTAAGGTCGCAATTACAAAAACAGGATCCCCCATGCGCCTGCGTTATTCCAGGGCCGAACTTCTGGCCGAACATGAACATGCCCGACCACACGAGGCCGCAGGCTACCGGTTGCACGGTGGCCTGGATCAGCATGGTACCTATGTCTCTCCCCGTTCAAAATTCCGCACCGGCGCGATAGAGGCATGGTCAAAGGAACATGTGGCACGTGGTCACGAACTGATCGATGCATCGCGACGGTTGCTGGAACATGACAGTTTTCCAAATGCCGGGCAGCATGTCTGGTTGATGAAAAACGGCATCGGGAACGTTTTATGGGATGACCTGACGATTACCGGCGTTATTGAAGCACGCGGTCAGGCACTGACAAATTTTGTAGCGCCAGATTTTCAGGAACTGGTCGTCGAGGATATTTCGGACTGGGCGCTTGGTCATCTCAATGGCGGCCTTTTGCAGGCCCATGGCATGGACGAAGGGGGTGATCCCGATTCCGGTCTGGGTGGGCATGATACAATGTGGTTTGCCGCACGCGATCTGGTATTTGGTGCTGATGCCTATCCATTGCCGGTCGTCCCTGACAGCATCGGCAGGCCCGATCTGGGACGGCTGATGCCTGAACTGCCTTTGCCCGTTGAACAATGTCTGTTACTTCTGATGAATGTCCTGATGATAGAGGTGCGGGCGGAAGCATTTTTTGCAACTGTTGATGACGTATTGTCTCATCGGGGTATTGCGCCCAAGGGTGATGATGCAGCGGCACAGGCAGCAGAAATGGTCGGGCGCATTCGTCAGGACGAAGCGTTGCATGTGGGCTATCTTCCGGTCGTGATATCCGAACTGCGCAGCGCAACGTTGCGGGTTGCCGGTGGTGTCAAGAGGGGGGCCGAGATCATCGACCCCATATGGCGGGGCATGGTGGAATGGCACGCTGTTACAACGCGCGAGCATTCCGTTGCGCAAAAACGCGCGGTGCTGGTGCCATTACTCGCGGCGCGTGGTCTGGACCTGTCCATGTTTGATCAATTAAGCGAGCGGAGAGCGGCATGAGCAGCGAACAGCCCCCACAAGTTGCATTTATTACCGGTGGGTCATCCGGTATCGGACTTGCGCTCGCACGCCGACTTGCGCGCACGGGAACAAAGCTGGCGCTGGTGGACCGGGATGAGGAAAGCCTGGGTCACGCCGTAGCAGAAATCGAATCCATGCAGACAAGGGCGATTGGCCTTGTCTGCGATGTGGGCGACCGCGCACAGGTATTTCACGCAGCAGAACGTGCTGATGCGGAACTGGGGCCGGTTGATCTGGTCGTCAATAATGCAGGCGTCGGTGCCGCGGGTGCCATTGGTGATATTTCCAGCGACAGCTGGGACTGGGTGATGCGGGTCAATCTGATGGGCGTGATCCACGGCATCGAAGCCTTTGTGCCAAAGCTCAAAGCGCGAGGTCGTGGTTATATTTTGAATACAGCGTCGATGGCAGGCATGCGCGGCGGTGCGTTCATGGGACCGTATTGCGCCAGCAAGGCGGCGGTCGTGTCCATCTCGGAGACGCTTTATGCGGAGCTTTCGCCGATGGGCATTGGTGTATCCGTGCTCTGTCCGGGCTTTGTCAAAACGCGGCTGCACCTGACGTCATTTGAAACCGATCCGGCGAACAAGGAAGCGGATCCGCAGCTGGTTGCATTCTCGCCATTGATCGAGACTGGAATTCCTGTCGAGGCGGTTGCCGAGCGCATTGTCGAGGCCATGAAAAACCGTGAGCTCTATATCTTCACCCATCCCGGTTATGCGTCCATTGTGGAAGAACGCTATGCCCAATTGCGTCAGGCGTTTGAAGCAGCCGCACAAAGCCCGGCAATCAGCAGCCTGGATACAGCCCTGCCGGCAATATCTTTGGGTTAGAAAAGTACGACTTACTGGGGGTCACGATGGAACTCTGGCAAATGGGCGCGGCACAGCTGGCACGAGCCATCGCTGAGACGACAGTTTCTTCTGTCGAAGTCATTGACGCGCATCTGGCTCGTATCGAGGCGGTTAATCCGTCGGTCAACGCCATTGTAAAGGTACTTGCCGAACAGGCGCGCGCAATGGCGATTGAGGCGGACGCCAAAGTCAAATCGGGCGCACCGCTTGGTCCCCTGCATGGGGTGCCGTTTACCATCAAAGAAAATATCGACATGGCCGGATTGCCGACCACCTGGGGCGTGCCGGCTTTGGCCGAGGCCATCGTACCGATGGATGCACCGGTGGTGGAACGCATGAAAGCTGCCGGTGCTATTCCGCTGGCCCGAACCAATCTGCCTGATTTCGGGCTAAGGCTGCATACAGACAGCGCCCTGTACGGTCTGACTAAAAATCCCTGGAACCGCAAACACACGGCCGGTGGGTCATCGGGCGGTGAAGGTGTTGCACTTGCCACCGGCATGAGCCCGATCGGCCTTGGCAATGATATTGGTGGTTCACTGCGTAACCCGGCAACGGCATGCGGTATTGCATCAATCCGTCCATCGGCTGGCCGCGTTCCCGATGCGGGGTTTGTACCTGCGCAAGATCGCCTGCTGGCAGAACAGTTGATGGTGGCCCAGGGACCGATGGCGCGGCGCATCTGTGACGTGCGTTTGGGACTTAGGGTTCTGATGGGAGCACATCCGCGTGACCCTCTATCGCTAAACCTTCCCTGGTCTGATGAAAGATCAGCACCATGTCGTGTGGCTGTCATGGCAGAACCGCCTGGTGGTTCAACTGATCCACGCGTGGGCGACGTCGTACGCAAAGCGGCGCAGGTCTTGTCCGATGCGGGCTATCATGTTGAACAGGTTACACCGCCACGCTTTGCGGAATCGATTGAAGTTTGGAAAAAGATGATACTTTGGGATTTCGGCACAAAGCTCGATCAGATGGTGCCCCTGATGGGGCCGGGGGCTGTAGCCTTTCTGATGGCAACCAATCAATCGGCGACACCGGTTGAAACGGTTTCATCTGTGTCTGACCTGCTGGCGCAACGCTATGGGATTGCCCGCGAATGGTCTGAGTTCATGGCAAAATATCCATTGATACTGTCGCCGACATGGACGCAGCTGCCGTTTGTCCATGGCTTTGATTGCGATAGCGTTGAGGGCGCTAATGCGACGATTGAACTGGCACGGGCCGTAGCGCCAGCCAATCTGTTGGGCCTGCCATCAGTCAATGTGCCAGCAGGGCAAGACGCGGCCAGCAATCTGCCAATCGGTGTTCTGGTGAACGGGTGGCGTGGCGATGATGCACGTTGCCTGGACGCTGCCGAAATTATCGAACAGAATCTTGGACTGGCAACGCCTGTTGATCCTCGCGGCTAGGGATTGGTCCAGCCCGAGGCTTTGGTTTTCTCCGCGCCAATCAGTGATTGCATGATTTGCGCTGAAATATCAGCTACAGCGCTGGGACCATGGGGTACAAACAACGTATTAGTTTTATCGCTGTCGCCGATGGATTTCAGTGTATCGAAATACTGGGTGATCAACACAAGTTGCATCACTTCGGTCGTTGATACGCTGCCGACGACTTTCTGGAATTGTTCGATGGAACTCTGCAGTCCTTCGACAATCGCACGGCGTTCGTTGGCAATGCCCTGACCCTGCAGTGCTTTACTTTCTGCTTCTGCCTCGGCCTTTTTGACGACCAGAATTTTTTCAGCCTCACCTCGTGCGGTGGCGGCCACCTGAGCACGCTGGGCTGCGTTGATGTCGTTCATAGCTGATTTTACTTTTTCGTCCGGCACAATGTCGGTCACCAGCACATTGACGATTTCAAATCCGAACGCGGTCATATCTGCGTCAAGTTCCTGTTTGACGGCGGCAGCAATCCCCGATTGGCTGGCAAAAACCTCGTCCAATGTCATGCCCGGCACATGTCCAAGGATTACTTGTTCCACATAGGCTTTAATCTGGTCATCGGGATTGGCAAGTTTGTAGAAAGCGTCAAACACACTTTCTGGTCGCACCCGGTTTTGAACCGAGATCGGAATTTTCACGAATACATTGTCCTTGGTCTTTGTTTCCATGGTCAAGGTAATCTGATTGACCCGCAGGCTGATACGGCCTGCAACGGAATCAATCAAAGGCCATTTCCAATTCAGGCCGGGCGTGGCGATACGAAGAAACTTTCCAAAGCGTTCCAGCACAACAACTTCAGCGGTCCGGACGGTAAAGCAGGAAAAGGCGGCCATTATGACCGCTGCGATCAAAACCATTCCAATGCCATATTCAGTCATGACTAATTCCCCGAATTGAGATCGTTGATTGCTATGATCGATCAATCGATAATATATACTTATAATTTAGAATACTGAAGTATAACACCTTAAGATACATGGTAAAATTTCAAAATTTGGTTCGGAACTGTGTCATCGGCGTGAAAAATTTTGTGCAAAAATATCACAGCTAAGGTCTTAAACGCCCGTAATTCCCCGTGAAATGCCCCAAACTGGCTTGACAGTTTTGGTCCGAATATGACCGTCTCACGCTCAGAGATTGTGCATGCGCGAAGAGTTTGCCCAATAACTAGTCGTTATTCGTTTCGGGGGATAAGATGAACATGAAATCGGGTTACATTTCAGCGCTAGCAACCGGCGTGTCGACCTTGGTGCTGGCCGCTATGGCCGTTTCGGATGTAGCTGTCGCTCAGACCGCGGCTGCAACCGGCAACAAGAATGTTGAAGACATCGTGGTAATCGGCACACGCCGTACGGACCGCACGATTACGACATCGGCATCGCCTATCGATGTGATCAGCGCTTCTGAGTTCAAGACGCAGCCCGTCGCCGACATGATTGACGTGATGAAGAACATCGTGCCGTCATTCTTTGTAGGCCAGAACACGATTTCCGACGCTTCGACCTTTGTGCGCGCGCCATCATTGCGCGGCCAGGCCAGCGATCAGGTCCTGGTGATGTTGAACGGCAAGCGGTTAAACCGCTCGGCCCTGGTCCAGGTCTATGGCGGCGGCGATTCCGGCCTGTCCTTCGGCTCCCAAGGTGCGGATATTTCCTCTATCCCCTCGATTGCGATCAAAAGCCTGCAAGTGCTGCGCGATGGCGCAACCGCTCAATATGGTTCTGACGCCATCGCCGGCGTGTTCAACTACGGCCTGAAGGATAGCCCGTCAGGCATAGAAGCCAACATGCGCTATGGTCAATTCTTTGACGGAGGCGGCGACGGCCAGAGCCAGATGTATTCAGTCAATGCAGGTTTGGCAATCGGCCCGAGGGGCTTTATCAATCTTAGCGGCGAATATGATGATGATGGTCAGACCAGCCGCGGCGTGACCCGTCCGCTGGCAGCCTTATTGGCCCAGCAAAGCCCGTCATTGGCATCGCAATTGCCGAACTACCCGCTGCCCGCTCAGATCTGGGGTTCATCTCCCCGTCATGGCTACAAAGTCCTGATTAATTCAGGCTACGATATTACGGCCAAAAGCAGCGTCTATCTGTTTGTCAATTTGGCTGAATCCCATGCGAACGAAAGCTTTAACTTTCGCTCAGCAATCTCGGGAACGTTCCTGGACTCATCAGGCACATCCCAGTCGCTGGGCGCCAACGGTGCTTTCAAGAACATATTCTATCTGACACCTTGCCCCACCGGCAATGCAACTTGCCCGGCTGGCGGGTTCGTGAAGGACAACAACACATTCGCGTTCCAGTCGATCTATCCCGCGGGCTTTACACCGCGCTTTATCGGTGACACGCAAGAGCAATACGGAACCTTTGGTTACAAGGGTGAGTTGGCGGGCGGCCTGACTTATGATTTGTCGGGTTCGGTCAGCAAAAATACCCTGGACCTGTCCATGACCAATTCGCTGAACGCGTCGTTTGGTCCGCTGTCTCAGACCTCCTTCCGGCAGGGTACGTTGTCGCAAGAGGAATCGGATGTCAGCCTGGACCTGTCCTACCCGTTGGCGGTATCAGCCTTTGCAAGCCCGGTAACCCTGTCGGGTGGCGGCGAATGGCGTAAAGAGACCTATGGCCAGACCGCCGGTGACTTGCAGTCATACGGCATTGGTCCCTATGCGGTCGCCCAAAAGCTGTTCACGTTAACCTCGCCGGGTGTGTACACCCCAGCGGGCACGACCAGCGCCCAGGCACCGGGTGCCAGCGGTTATGGCGGCACCAGCCCAAATGCAGCCGGTAAGTGGAGCGAGGCCAGCTATGGCTTTTATGCAGGTGCGGAAGCAGACGTGACCAGCAGGCTCAGCTTGGGCCTGGCGGGTCGGTACGAAAATTATGAAATCTCGGGCAGTTCGACTGTCGGCAAAGTGTCGGGATTGTACAAAATCACCGATGGCTTCTCGCTGCGCAGCACGGTCGGCACGGGCTTCCATGCGCCGTCGCCGGGTCAAAACCATGACTCGATCCTGACCACTTCGTTCCCCGGTGGGGTTCAGGTTCAAACCGGCACCTATCCTGTGACCGATCCGGTTTCAAAGTATTATGGTGCCGTTCCGCTGAAGCCGGAAACGTCCAACAATTACAGCTTTGGTTTTGTGACCAAGCCGATGGAAGACACATCGGTGACGGTTGATGCCTATCAGATCGATGTGACCAACCGTATTGGGATTTCACAGACCTTCAACGTCACCCAGTCCGACATCAACGCCCAGCCTGCGTTGATCTCGGTGGGTGTTGGTGGCGCCGTGACCTACTTCACCAACGCATTCGACACGTCTACCAAGGGTGTTGACGTGGTGGCAACCAAGCGCATGGAAATTGGTGCATCGAATTTGAACCTGACCTTGGCGTATAACTACAACAAGAGCAAAGTAACCAGATTCTCACCCCAGACCATCAGTGCTGCACAGATCGACGTGATCAAAAGAATCGCACCGGCCAGCAGGCTCAATGCTTCGGCAAATTGGTCGCTGGGTAATTGGACGGTCAATGGCCGGGCCAATTACTATGGATCATGGAGAGACCTGAACGATTATCCCAGCGGGCAGCGTTTTGGCGAAAAGGTCACTGTCGACCTAGATGTCAGCTATACGTTCATGGATCACTATACGCTGACAATGGGTGCGCAGAACTTGCTGAACACCTACCCGGACAAAATTGCGCAATCGCCAACCAGCCCGATTTATCCGCTTACCGGTGGTACGTCGGATGGCCAGCTATATCCGCGCAGTGGTGGTCCGTTCGGTATCAATGGCGGATTCTGGTACACACGCCTGCGTATCGACTTCTGAGCAATCTGCACGCATG
>CAISDR010000472.1 GCA_903884125.1 uncultured bacterium | reverse complement strand
GCTTCAATGATGTTGATATAGCCCGTACACCTGCATAAGTTCCCCTCAAGGCCGGTGGCGATCTCGAGATCACTTGGATCAACGCAACCTGGGCCGCATCCTTTTCACCGAACGCGTCGTGGCAGGGTTCATAGCAGAGGAACCATCCCTCAGGTTTCAGAAGCTGGCGCGTTTTGGATACCACATCATCCACGTCCAGCATGTGATGCAGTGACATGGAAAACAAGACCACGTCATAGGTTCCCGTCACCTCGTGAAAGGGAGACAGCCGGTATTCCAAAGATCCGAAGCCATCCTTGTATGGATTTTCAGACAGGATCTGATTGGCCGTTGCGATGCATTTCTGCGAAATGTCTATGGCCGTGACGTGGTGACCATTACGTGCCAGTTCCAGCGAAACATATCCGGCACCACATCCCACATCCAGAATTCGCAGGTGCTGGCCGCAATGGGTCTTTAACAGGTCCAGATAGCCATCAACAATCCAGCCGAGATACAACCGGATAAACTGGGGATCACGCCAGAAGCTTTTGTAAAAGAAATCACACTTTACCGCACGCCTGAGGTCCGGAATGAAACCCGCCGCAGTCCGGTCGGCAATCCGCTGGTCAAATGCACCAGCCTCCGCTTCAAGATTGAGGTCCCTGTCGGTTGCGCCGGATTTTTCCATGGTTTGGCCTGGTCCCCATCCACTGGTGGCGATTCACCAAGATTGACTTTAATTTGTATTTCCCAATTTTGCTGAAATTTAGTTAACAAATCTTTCATTGAAACTGGCTTTAGCGCAAGCCGGGTCTCCGAACTTCCCCAATCAAGTTCAAATACGCTACACTCTGGCGGCAGCTTTCTTTTGGACGGCAAATTCCTATGGGCGGGCCTATGGCTGGTTATGCGAAACTATTGTTTTGCCTGAGTATTTGCGGATCTGTTGCATGGCAGACCGCGCCCGCATGTGCCGACCCCACCCAATCGGGCGGGGGACAGCGGCTGATTGATATGCCTATACGGATGTCGATCACCTCGCTTGCCAAGGCGCGTTCTACGGCGCTCAGCTTCTGGTATCCGGAAGGTCAGCTTGAATTTGATCCGCCAGCGCTGGATAAAGCCGTGACCGCAGACCGCAAACTTTCGGTTCGCGGGGTCCTTATTCTGGATCGGTCGACCGCCATGACCGCACTTGTCACCCCCCCTGATTCGCCGATACTGATTTCCTGCCCAGGCGGTACCGTGACCATCGGCCCTTTCACGGCATCAACCAAAGACGGCGGGCAATCGGATGATTGTTCCAAGACCGGAACGTCGACCTGCACTTATGAAGTTGCGGGCGCCGCACACACTTCAAAAGCGATGACGCCGGTGGCCTGTACGGCCGGATCTGCAAATTTTACCGTACAATATCAATAGTATCCGTCATATTTATGGGCTTACTGCGCGCCACACATATCATGCGCGACATATCCAAATGGTTTGAAAGCGAAGATGAAAAAGCAGATAAAGCTTCTTGAAATTGCCGGACTTGGCGCGATTGTCGACAGATATCGCGGTTTTATCTGTGATCTTTGGGGTGTCATCCATAACGGGGTTGCCCCCTATCCGGGTGCGATTGATGCCTTGATGCTGGCTGCTGACCGCAATCTGCCGCTGATATTTGTGTCAAACGCGCCGCGCCCGCCCGACGCCGTTGCCGCCCAACTGGCCCGGCTGGGTATTGACCCGCACCTTTATGCCGGGATCGTCACATCGGGACAGGCCACCCAGATGGCAATCCGGGATGGACGTTTTGGAAAACGATTCTGGCACCTGGGGCCAGAGCGGGATCGCGGGCTGTTTGACAATACAGGCATTCAGACCGCTGAGCTTGATCAAGCGGATGCAATCGCATGTACTGGTCTGTTCGATGATGATGTGGAAACACCTCAGGACTATGTCGCGCGACTTGAATCGGCGCGCGCGCATAATCTGCCATTCATCTGCGCCAATCCGGACCTGGAAGTGATCCGGGGCAGCAAGCCGATTCCATGTGCTGGTGCCCTGGCCCGTTTATATGAATCGATGGGCGGTCAGGTTCATTATTTCGGAAAACCACATGTGCAGGTTTTTGAAATAGCACTTGCCCAGTTGAATCTTGACCGTGAACAGGTGCTGGTAATCGGCGACGGTCTAAGAACCGATATTCGCGGGGCAGCAAACGCAAGTATCGATTCCTGGCTTATCGCCGGGGGAATTCATGCAGCGGAACTGGGCGCAGGTGACGGCCCGTTTGATCTGGATCAGGTTATGCGTGTAGCCCAGTCGCTGGGCGGCAACCCTGCCTTCGTATCGTCCCGATTCACCGCCTGAAAATGCCCGAAATCACGGAACGGGCTTTGTCCCTATGGGCGGTGGCCCGTTGGGGGCGCCGGTATCAAGCACAAATTTCCAGCCGCCATCCGGCTGCTTTTGCCAGATGGTGACATATTTGCCCAATACTGGCGGCGACGACTTGCCGTCTTTTTGCGGAGCTTCGAATTTAAACCGGCCCCACGTGTAACCAATATCGCCGCCCTTGGCGATTTTGCCATCAATTGGAACCCAGCTTAACGTGCCTTCGTTCCCGGTTGCCGCGGCAATTGCTGCTGGTCCAATCGCGGGTTCCCAGGCAGCACCGAATGATACCGCATCCTCGGCCGCATAGGCCTTGAATGCATTCATTGTGCCCTGTTCTTTGGCCATAGCTGCAAAAGCACGATCAGCTGCAACCAGTACATCCACGCCATCACCGGCACGTACCGCCCCCGGCGATAAAAGTACCAGTGCAGCCAAAAGTAACCCGCGCATTATTCAACCCCTAGACGAGGCCACGTATCAGGAAAAACAGGCTGCCAAGGGTCAGTGCTGCGGTCGACAAAAAGCCGATCATAAAACCGGCCGACCGCTTGTTGGCCGCTGCCTGATAACCGATGGCATAGACGATCCGGCCAATGGGCCAGAACACGCCGATAATAGCCCCCCACATGTCGCTGGTCACAAAAGCAAACAGCCACAGCATCGGGAAATATAAGACAGCCTGTTCGACCGAATTGGCCTGAACGCGCAGGGTACGCATAAAATCGTCCGGACCGTCCATGCGCGGTGCCGGCACCTGATGTTTGCTCCGTGCCCCGCCGACCAATATCCCGGTCCACAACAATACCAAAACGGCAAAAACGCTGACCAGACCGGTCAATGGGTGGCTGAACGTGTTTTCGATTGGCATTGCGGTTGCTCCCGATTCTCTGGATGTTGGGGGCACATTACCATAAACAGGGGCTAAGACAGCCCACCGGGCTGGAATAACCGCCGGAAATTGATTCAGGGGTCGAACGCGATATGACAATGTGGCCAGTGCGCGATAATGCCCATCCCAATACCGCAGATTTTGAACAGACAGCTTTTGTCAGCCCACAGGGCTTTCGCGAATATGATGCCCGCTGGCGTTTCCCCGATGAAATCAACCTGCTTGGCCTGCAGGCTTTGGGCATCGGTATCGCCAACCTGATCCGGGACAAGGGCAAATCACCTCGCATTGTCGTTGGACATGATTACCGTGCTTATTCTTTATCAGTAAAACAGGCCCTGACCCTTGGGCTGATGGCTGGTGGTGCCGAAGTTTTGGATATTGGGCTATGCCTGTCGCCCACAGCCTATTTTGCCCAATTCGACCTTGACACTGATGGCGTTGCCATGATCACGGCAAGTCACAATGAAAACGGCTGGACAGGGGTCAAGATCGGCATGGACCGGCCAGTGACATTTGGCCCTGATGATATGGCGCAATTGCGCGAGCGTGTCATGACCGGGCGCCTGGATAATACGGGGCGCGGATCATGGACCGCGATTCCAGGATTCTCACAAAAATATATTGCCGATCTTTGCCGCACCGGACCGCTGGGTCGCCGCTTGCGTGCTGTTGTTGCGTGTGGCAATGGCACGGCAGGGTTGTTCGCACCGGCTGCATTGCGTCGGTTGGGTGTCGAAGTCATCGAGCGTGACTGCAATCTGGACTATGAATTCCCGCGCTACAATCCCAATCCCGAAGATATGGGCATGTTGCACGACCTTTGCGATGCAGTGCGCCAGTCGGGTGCGGATGTGGGCTTCGCATTTGACGGTGATGGCGACCGATGCGGCATTGTTGATGGCAACGCGCGCGAGATATTTGCCGATAAAGTCGGGCTGCTGCTGGCACGCGACTGGGCGCGGGATTACGCCCCTGCCCGCTTTGTGGTTGATGTCAAATCCACTGGCCTGTTTGCCACCGATCCAATATTGAAATTGGCTGGCGCAAGCGTCGACTATTGGATGACCGGCCATAGCCACATGAAACGCCGGGTGCGCGATCTGGGTGCGACCGCGGGCTTTGAAAAAAGCGGACATTTCTTCTTCGGCAAGCCGTTGGGACTTGGCTATGACGACGGTGTCGCCACTGCCATTGCCGTATGCCGCCTGCTTGACCGGCAAGGGTCCAAATCGCTGGCGGCACTTTTTGATGAACTGCCGGTGACATATCAGTCACCGACGATGGCGCCATTTTGTCCCGACAATCGGAAATATCAGATTGTCGGTGATGTAACCAAGTCCATTCAGGCAATGGCAGACGCAGGCCATAAGATCCTTGGTCAGGAAATTGCACGTATTGATACGGTAAATGGTGTTCGCGTAACATTGGCGGATGGCACATGGGGGTTGGTCCGCGCATCGTCAAACAATCCACGTGCATTAAATGCCAATGCAGCCTGATAAGCCACAAAAGCGGAGGTACGATCGTTTGCAGGAATCTCATACCACACACGACGAATTGACTC
>CAISDR010000471.1 GCA_903884125.1 uncultured bacterium | reverse complement strand
GTACCCCAAAACTGGAAGCCGTTATGCCTGCTTTGGCTAAAGCAGGCGAAGCATTGATGGCGGATATTTTAAAGAACTTTTCGGCTGAAGATCTTGCGCACATGGTCTCCAGCCTCGGGAAGATCAAAACAAGGCTTGAGCATTTGGACACTACAAATGCAGGTCCGGTTCAAGAGGACTGATTAGGATACTGGTTTTAGACGAAAAAGACTGCGCCAGATTGGAACGCAGCCTTTCGATATGATTAGTTCAAATTGCGGAATTTGCAATCAGCTGCCGCCGTCAAAGATTTTCAGGTCCTGAATCTGGGCACCTTTTTCGCCGAAAACAACGATTGACCCATTCGCGGCTGGGCTGACAGCGGATAGCAAAAGTCTGTCGGGGCGCGTGACCGTCACAAAATTCTTGCCGCCGTCGCTGGACTTTATCAGCGTGCCGCCAAGGCCGACGCCGATCACTGTGCCATCATCCAGCACCGTCAGGCCGGACAGTGATTTCTGGGTACCGGTATTCGATGGGCTGAATGTTTTGCCACCATCGGCCGAGCGATAGACATTGCCCCGCATCCCTGCCAACAGAATGGTTCCATCAGTCAGGGTTTCACCGGCCCAGAACGAGCCCACATAACCGGTTTCCAGTTTCGTCCATGTGGCCCCATCGTCAGTGGTGCGGTATCCAAACCCGCCTTCACCAGCGATAAAGACAGATCCGTCCTTGCCCGTGAAAATTTCGTTGAAGTGCAGATCGCTGTCGGAAATCGTCCGCTGGGTCCAGGTGTCGCCCCCATCCTTGGTCTCAAAGAACATGCCATAGGCACCGGCCGCATAGCCATGTGTTGCTGACGTAAACCGGATCGCCAGTAATGGCCCACCCAGATCCGGGCGGTACATCTGGCGGGTCCAGGTGATCCCGCCATCGCTGGTGTGTATGATTGTCGCACCATGACCGGATGCCCACCCATTCTTGGCATCGGCAAAGGAAACCGAGGTCAGATTCTCGCGTGTTGGGACAGTGGATGCCTGGGTCCATGTCTTGCCATCGTCCGTGGAAATAACCACATGGCCCCATTGACCAACAGCTACAATGGCCCCCGACACATTTGCAGACGCCAATAGCAGCGATTTTGCAGCCAGTTTTGATGGTGTGGCCTGTTCCATACCAGGCAGAATATCCGCACCGGCACCCGTATCGGCAGCAAATCCTGTACCAACACCCAGGGTCGAGCTTAGGGCACTGGCAAGCATTAAGGCACTAAAAACCTTTGACAAAACGGTCGGCAAACGGCTTGGGCGAACGGCAGACATCAGGTTTCCTTCCCGGTGGACTTTTCGGCTTATTCTTAGTGATGGCATCATTATCAGGGCATAGCAATTCCCGAAACTCAAAAAATTCCATTGGCCCGGACACCTAGGACATTCTATGTCTGTGGTAAGAACAGTCTCAATAAAGACCAGCCAACAATATCTGTAGGGGGCTAATGCCATGAATTTTGATTTCTCGGACGACCAGAAAATGATGCGTGACAGCGCGCGCAAGTTTCTGGGTGATCGTTCATCGCTGAAAGTTGTCCGGCAGGCACTGGAAAGCGATGCCACTTATGACAAAGCCCTGTGGGCAGGTATTGCCGAAATGGGCTGGCTGGGAACGGCGGTCCCCGAGGAATTTGGCGGGGTCGGGCTTGGTCATCTTGAATTATGCATGATCGCTGAAGAAATGGGCCGCGCGCTGGCACCGGTACCGTTTGCCTCGTCCGTCTATCTGGCGACCGAAGCCTTGCTGATGGCGGGTAGCGATGCGCAAAAGAAAGCATGGCTGCCCAAGTTGGTCACCGGTGCCATTGGCACCATGGCCGTGTCAGAAGGCACCGGCAGTCCAAAAATATCAAACACCCATGTCAGGGTGACCAACGGCACACTAAATGGTGTGAAATGGCCGGTGGCGGATGGTGCCGATTGCGATCTTTTAATCGTACTTGCACGCGGCGGCGATGATCGACTGTCGCTTTATCTGGTCGATGCCCGAGGCAAAGGCGTTGAGTCAGAAATTTTGAAAACCATGGACCCGACCAGAAGTGCGGCAAAACTGAAATTTACCGATGCACCAGCTGAATTACTGGGTGTGGCCGGACAGGGGCTGGAACTGGTTCAGGCAATCAATGATCATGCAGCTGTCCTGCTGGCATTCGAGCAAGTGGGCGGGGCGCAGGCCAGTCTTGAAATGGCCAAGGAATTTGCCATGCAGCGGGTGACCTTTGGTCGCCTGATTGCCTCATATCAGGCGATCAAGCACAAGCTGGCGGATATGTATGTGGCCACTGAATTGGCGCGGTCGAATGCCTATTATGGTGCCTGGGCCTTATCAACCGGTTCAAGCGAATTGCCGGTTGCGGCTGCTGCTGCCCGGATTTCGGCCATTGATGCATTCCATCTGTCGTCCAAGGAAAACCTGCAGACTCATGGTGGCATGGGATTCACCTGGGCCGGTGACTGTCATCTGTTCTATCGCCGGGCAAAATGGCTTGCCCATGTGATCGGCACCAACCGGTTCTGGAAAGAACGGCTGATCAGCCAGCTAGAACGCAAGAACGCGGCCTGAAGTTAGCAAAGGAATATCACCATGGACTTTAACGATACACCCGAAGAAGCCGCTTTCCGTGCCGAGGTTCGCAGCTGGCTCGAAGCCAATGCGCCGCGCAAACAGAACGCGAATGAATCCATGCGCGGCAGACATTCCGAAGCGGAACTGCTCGTCATGGCAAAAAAGTGGCAGGCGAAAAAAGCCGAAGCCCGTTATGCCCAGATCACCTGGCCCAAGGAATATGGTGGCCGTGGCGGCACACCAATGCAGCAGGTGATCTATAATCAGGAAGAAGCAAATTTTCTGGTGGCCGGTGGATTCTTTGCCATTGGCCTTGGCATGTGCATCCCGACCCTGATGCGTTATGGCTCGGAAGCAGACCGGCAACGTTATGTGGGGCCCGCATTAAAGGGCGATGAGATCTGGTGCCAGCTGTTTTCCGAACCCTCAGCCGGATCGGATGTGGCCGGTCTCAAAACCCGCGCAGAACGCGATGGCGATGGCTGGGTGATCAATGGCCAGAAAGTCTGGACATCTGGTGCCCATTATTCCAATTTCGGCATCATCATCACCCGGACCGATCCCAATGTGCCCAAGCACAAAGGTCTGACCATGTTCTATCTGGACATGAAAACACCCGGTGTCGAAGTGCGCCCCATTCGTCAGGTGTCAGGCGAAAGCGGGTTCAATGAAGTGTTCTTCACCGATGTCCGCATTCCGGACTCGCAGCGTCTGGGCGCGGTTGGTGAAGGCTGGCAGGTGTCGTTGACCACACTGATGCATGAACGCTTGGCGGTCGGCGACAGCCCCGGTCCGGATTTTGACGAATTGTTTGAACTGACAAAGATGCTGGAACTGGAAGACGGACCGGCGATCAAAAATTCGGCCGTGCGTGAAAAGCTGGCTGATTTTTATGTGCGCGGCCAGGGGCTGAAATTCACAAAATTCCGTACCATGACGGCGCTGTCGCGCGGACAGGTTCCAGGACCGGAAGCATCGATTGCCAAGGTCGTATCTGCGTCCAAGCTTCAGGATATTGCCTCGTTCGGCATGGAACTGATGGAGGCGGGCGGTATTATACAGGACAAAGATCTCTCGCCCGCTGCCGGATTGTTCCAACACGCCTATCTGTATGCGCCGGGTCTTCGGATCGCGGGCGGGACCGATGAAATCCTGCGCAATATCATCGCCGAACGGGTCTTGGGCCTGCCCGGTGATATTCGCGTGGACAAAGATCTGCCGTTCAATCAGTTGAAAGCGGGGGCATAGATTTTTTCACCTGGTCGGATGAAAAACGACCGGCGCGGGTCCATATCCGCGCCGGATCTTTTTGAGGATCGCTACAGATGCTAGTGGCACTCTGGAGCAACGGCCTGCGCTGGCGTATTGGTATTTTGCTGTTGGTGGTAACCGCGATCAACTATCTGGATCGTCAGGCATTTGCAGTTGCAGCACCAGTAATAAACGCACAGTTTGGCCTGACCAAAGCAGATTACGGGTTCATCACATCGGCGTTTCTTTTTGCCTATGCCATCGGACAGGCAGGTGCGGGATGGGCAGTGGACCAGGTCGGGACCAAGCGTGGATTTGGCATCGCTGTCATCATCTGGAGCCTTGTGGGCATTGCCCATGTGCTCGGTCGCGGCTTCTGGAGTTTTATCGGACTTCGCGCAGCACTTGGACTGTTCGAGGGGTTCAATTTTCCAACAGCGATGAAAGCTGTCAGTGAATGGTTCCCGCGTGCTGACAGGGCGCTGGGGGCCAGCATGGTCCGCATCGGGTCCGGGTTCGGGGCGCTGCTGTCGCCGCCTTTGCTGGCCTGGCTGATCCACGATTATGGCTGGCAGGCAGCTTTCCTTGTGCCCGGTTTTATTGGCTTTATCTGGGTCTATTTCTGGCAGCGGTTTTACCATTCGCCACAGGCCCATCCACGTCTGGGTGAGATGGAACGTCAGATGATCTTGGCCGAACAGGCACATGGGTCAAAAATCGGCTGGAGTCAATTGATACGCAGACGCGAAATTCTGGGCCTGATGGCGGCGCGATTTTTTGCTGACAATCTGCAATATTTTTATGTGTTTTGGCTGCCGATCTATCTTTCAGAGGCGCGCGGTTTTTCTCTGGCGCAGATTGGTATGTTTGCCTGGATACCATTCCTGTTTTCAGATGCCGGCGGCATTTTTGTGGGCTGGCTGTCGGGTCATCTGATCCGCCGGGGATATTCCATGAATATTGCGCGCAAGGGTCTGTTGTGGGTCGCGGGCTTCATGGTGCCTGTTACGTCACTGGCAGCAATCGTTGATGATCCGATGTGGGCATTGGCGCTGATTTCATTCGGGCTGTTTGCCAATCAATTCAAGACCACAGCGCTGTTTACCCTGCCAACCGACCTTTGCCCGCCGCACGCAGTGGGGGCGGCATGGGGGTTATGCGGCGCTGCTGGCAGCATTGGAGCGATGTTGTTCCAGCCCGCAATCGGCTGGATTTCAGACCAGTTTTCATATGGTCCAGTATTTGCGATTGTGTCCATTCTGCCTTTGCTGGCGGCTATAATTGTTGCGCGAACAATTCCAACGGTGCAGCGCATTGAAATCGACTAGGCTGGTTTTCGCCGCAGCAGATATTTGTGCATGCCATCCAGTACTAAAATCCCATGCTGATTTTTGACACTAGCCCGCATGGTGACAACGCCTGTGGTGTTCTGCGGCTTTAGCTCAGTGATTTCCAGTTCAGGATAAAGTGTGTCGCCAGCATAGACTGGCTTTAGAATCTTTGCACTGATTTCGATCATGCCGATCAGGCTGTCGCCGATCACATGGGGAAAACGACCGGCACCGGCCGCTGTCTGGGCCAATACCTGAATGCCATGGGCCAAAAGACCGTGATGACCGCGGGCCTTGCAATATTCCACGTCGTAATGGATCGGATGATTATCCGCTGAAGCAAGCTGGAATGCCGCAAACAGTGCATCGGTCTGGGTGCGCGAAGGGATATAGAAACGTTCCCCAACCACCAGATCGTCGAACCATCGTGTTGGACCAAAACCGTGATCGTGGCAGTTGGCGGGCGGTGAAACTGTCATTGCGGGCCTCGGCACTTGTTGCAGACTTTCGCTAGCATAGCGGCAAATTTTGCCGGGCAAGGGCTAATTCGGTCGGCATAATAATGCCACCTGGATCGCACCGGATTTATTAAATTATTGATAATAAGAGATTTTTTACGCTGCCTTCGGCTGGCATCCTAATTGCTTTCCCATTTGCCCGAGGTAATCCCTTTTGGATTTAAGGATTGAACAGCCATGACCAGCTTTTCGAGTATCTATGGCACCGGCATTTCGGGTCTGAATTCCTTTGGCACCCAGTTGCAGAATATTTCTGG
>CAISDR010000470.1 GCA_903884125.1 uncultured bacterium | reverse complement strand
CCAGCTCAAGGCGCTGGACCCAAAGATTTTGAAAGATCTGGTGTCGTTGGATGAAGGTGATCTTTATTCAGCCGATCGCATCGACAAGACCATCGAAACGCTGACGGCAGCGGCGGGGCGCCAGGGGTATGCCTTCGTTGATATCAGCCCTAAAATTCAGCGCGACCGTGAGAAGCGCCGTATTTCGGTAACCTTTGAAATAAACGAAGGTCCGCGTGTTTATGTTGACCGGATCAATATCACCGGCAACACACGCACGATTGACAAGGTCATCCGCCGTGAATTCCGTCTGGCGGAAAATGATGCGTATAACGCCGCACGTATCGAGCGCACGAAAACCCGCCTCAAGGCGTTGCAATATTTTGAAAAGGTTGACATCAATCAGGAACCGGGCGTGGCGCCTGACCGGACCAACCTCAATGTTGAACTGACGGAAAAGGCAACCGGCTCGCTTAATATCGGTCTGGCCTATTCATCTACTGAAAAGCTGCTGGGCGACGTTTCGATTTCCGACAACAACTTCCTGGGACGCGGACAGATTTACAATATCGGTGCGCAGTTGTCATCGCTGCGCCGGTCTGTGAATTTTGGCTATACCGACCCGTATTTCCTCGACAAGAATCTGGCAGCCGGGATCAATCTTTATACGACCCGCACCAATTACCAATCGATTGCATCATATGATCAGCAGGCCCTGGGCATGGGCCTGAGCATGGGATTTGAGCTGTCGGAATTCTGGCGCATGACACTTCGTTATGTCATCCGCGAGGACAAGGTTTTCAACGTACCAAGCTATGCATCCAATGCGATCAAATCCGCCGAAGGGTCATATCTGACATCGTTGGTCGGCTATAATATCGCGTGGGATCGTCGCGATGATCCGGTGAAGCCCAAGGATGGATGGCTGTTCACCATCAGTCAGGATGTGGCGGGGCTTGGTGGTACGGTAAGCTATCTGCGCCAGGAAGCGACGCAGGCCTTCTATTATCCGATCACGGATTCCATCACCGGCATTGTCCGGGGCGAGCAGGGCTATATCATGGGCTTGGGCCAGACCGTTCGCATCACTGACCGGTTCTTCTTGGGTGGTGATAATCTGCGCGGCTTCAAACTTGCCGGTATTGGACCACGTGACGTTGATTTTGGTGATGCATTGGGCGGCAATATATTTGCAACAGCCACCGCAGAAGTTACCTTCCCGCTGGGGCTGCCGGCAGAGTTTGGCGTTCGCGGTGCAGCCTTTACCGACGTCGGCACTCTGTTCCAGACAGATTCAGTTGTTTCCAATTTATTCGACCGCAGGACGCCGCGTGCAGCATCCGGTGTCGGGGTGAATTGGGAAAGTCCGTTCGGCCCGATCCGGGTTGATATTGCCAAGGCATGGCTCAAAGGTCGCTATGACCAGTCTCAAACCGTCCGCTTTAACGTAGGAACCCGTTTCTAAAATGAACATGAATTTCCCCCACCGCGCCGCAGCGATTGCAATTGCCATCACTGCCGGTATCACATTCTCGCACACGGCATTTGCAGCCGACCCAGCACCGGCTGCGGCAACCGCAGCTCCTGCTGCAAAGAGCGGCCTGCCGCCGGTTGTGGTTGCCCTGTTCGACAAAGAAGGACTGTTCCGCGAATCCAGCGCGGGCAAGGATTTCCGCAAGCAGTTGGATGAATTGCGCAACAAGTTCCAGGGCGATCTTTCCCGCCGTCAGGAAGACCTGCGCAAGAAGGAAGGCGACCTTCGCAATCGTCAGGCCATCATGTCTGCCGAAGCTTTCGAAGCCGAGCGCAAGAAATTCGAAGAAGATGTGACTCAGGCACAAAGCACCTTCGAAGAAAAGCAGCGCGAAATTCAGGGCGCCATCGCTCGTGCCGAAGAAGAAATCACCAAGGCAACGACCCCGATTCTGGCGGAACTGATGCGTCAGAAGGGTGCAACCCTGTTATTCGACAAGGCATTTGTCCTGATTTCGGTCAATGAATTCGACATCACTGCCGATGTGATCAAGAAGCTTGATGTAAGCTTGCCCAAGGTAAAGCTGGAACTGAAGCCGATGCCCAAGCCGGCACAGGCTGGTGCAGCACCTGCCCCGGCAAAGAAGTAAGCGACCGCACTAGCGGTCAGATGTATCGTGGCCGACCCCCGATTTTTCAAAAATCATGGTCCCTTTCGGTTAGCCGATCTGTGTGAACAGATCGGTGCCCGACCGGGGCCGGGGGTCGACGGCGACAGCCTGATTCATGATGTGGCACCGCTCGATGCGGGTGGCCCAAATGTCCTGATTTACGCCCAGGGCGGAAAACAGCGTGGCGGCCAGATTGCGACTCTTACGGCACTTGCCGGTGGTATCTGTCTGGTCGGCGAAAAAGACGCCGATTTGGTGCCAGGCCATATCAGCCCCCTGATCGCCCGCGACCCGCGCCGCGCATTTGCCCTTGCCGCCCAGCTTTTCTATCCGCGCCCCAAGGGCAGTGGCATTTATCACCATGCATCGGTGGTAGATCCGAGCTCAAAGATCGGCACAAGTGTCGATCTGGGCGCACAATGTATCATCGGGCAGGGGGCAGAAATTGGTGATGGCAGCGTCATTTGTGCCGGTGCTGTTATCGGTGCTGGTGTCATGGTCGGGCGCGATTGCTGGATCGGGCCGCTTGTCAGTCTTTCCCATTGCCTGATTGGCGATGGGGTGACAATTCACGCGGGCGCGCGTATCGGTCAGGATGGTTTCGGGGTTGTCCCCGGGACAAATGGATTTACGCGTGTGCCCCAATTGGGGCGCGTGATCATTCAGGACAAGGCGGATATTGGTGCCAATACCTGTATTGACAGGGGCACCGGCGGCGATACGGTCATCGGCGAAGGGACCTGGATCGATAATCTGGTGCAAGTCGGGCATAATGTCCGCATTGGTCGGTATTGTGTGATTGCTGCCGAAGTTGGAATTTCGGGATCGGTCACGATCGGAGATTTTGTGGCCATAGGTGGTAAGGCTGCATTTGCAGATCATGTGACCATTGGTCAAGGTGCACAGATCGGTGCATGTGCGGGTGTCATGCGAGATGTGGCATCGGGTGAACGGGTCCTGGGCACGCCCGCCCAATCGGCCAGACAATTCTTCCGCGCCCATGCCTGGTTAAACCGGATGGCGGGCAGTGATAAAAAATCGTAAACAGGGTTTTGCAGTGCGCAAGCTCGCTCCGTCTCAATTATCGTGGTGGTGAAGGAACAGATTTCAGATGTCCACTGGGGCCAAAGAGAACGTTCAAAACGACAATGAACCGGCAAGTGCCGATGGTGGCGACGCATTGCCGGTCATTCCCATGATCGATATCAATCGCATTATGGAACTGCTGCCGCATCGGTATCCGTTTTTAATGATTGATCGCATAATCGATATCGTACCGGGAAAGTCAGCTATCGGCGTCAAGAATGTATCGATCAATGAGCCATTTTTTCAGGGACACTTTCCTGCTGCACCTGTGTTTCCCGGCGTGTTGATCATCGAGGCAATGGCACAGACAGCGGCAGCCCTTGTGGTCAATACTTTAGGCAAAGCTGCCGAAGGCAAGCTGGTTTATTTCATGGCCGTGGATAATTGCCGTTTTCGCAAACCGGTCATCCCCGGTGATACGATGCATGTTCACGTTCAATCGCTTCGTGCGCGCGGTTCAGTCTGGAAATTTCATGGTGACGCGCGCGTGGATGGTAACCTGGTGGCCGAAGCCGATTACATGGCAATGATTGTAGATAACTAAAATGACAAACATACACCCAACCGCCATTGTCGATCACGGTGCTGAACTGGCTAGCGATGTGAAAATTGGCCCCTTTTGCGTCATTGGTCCGCATGTGCGCCTTGCTGCCGGTGTGGTCTTGGACAGCCATGTGGTTGTTCAGGGGCGCACGTCAATTGGCCGCGACAGCCGACTGTTTCCGTTTGCCGTTATCGGCGGTG
Organism: uncultured bacterium; assembly: GCA_903884125.1. GTDB lineage: Bacteria > Pseudomonadota > Alphaproteobacteria > CAISDR01 > CAISDR01 > CAISDR01. Next base: position 5,816 of record CAISDR010000470.1, on the reverse strand, counting down.
AACCCCAGCATACAGCGTTCAAGGGCGAGGATGTTGAACTGATCATCGGCGAACGCAATCTGATCCGCGAACATGTGACCATGCATCCCGGCACGTCGGTTGGTGTTGGCAAAACCATTGTCGGCAATGATGGGTTTTTCATGGTGGGCAGTCATGTGGCCCATGACAGTGTGATCGGCAACAACGTGATCTTTATCAATCACGCGGTGATCGGTGGTCATGTGCATGTGGATGATTTCGCGATCCTGGGTGGATCGTCGGCGGTTCATCAGCGTGTGCGGGTTGGCAAACACGCCATGGTCGGTGGCATGACCGGTGTTGAAAGCGACATCATTCCTTATGGATCGGTTACCGGCAATCGCGCGCATCTGGTCGGTCTGAATATTATCGGGCTGAAACGCCGGGGCTTTACCCGCGAGCGTATTCATCAGATGCGCACCGCTTTCCGCGTGCTTTTTGCCGAAGAAGGTACGTTGGCAGAACGGGTTGAAGACGCCGCCGAGCTTTACGCGGAAGTTCCCGAAGTGATGGAGATCATCACCTTCATTCGCGGTGACAGCCAGCGCGGCTTATGCACGCCGCAGCAAGACCGTGTTGCCTGATACGGCTAGCCTGCCATCGCTGGCGTTAATCGCAGGAAGTGGACGGCTGCCGCAATTGCTGGCACAGGCGGCGCGTGCCCAGGGCCGGCGGATCAGTGTCTTTGTATTTGATCCGTTATTGGCAGAGGCATTTTCTGGATTTGATACCCATGTGCTGAATTTTGCACAGGTGGGTGTGCTGATGGACCTTATGAAAAAGCTGGCCATTGGCGAACTGGTAATGGCCGGTAAAATCCATCGACCGGATTTTTCGAAACTGCGGCCCGATGCAACCGGCATGCTGATGCTGCCCGCCATTCTGGCAGCAGCTGCGCGCGGCGATGATGCGCTGATATCAGCTGTTGTCAAAATTTTCGAAAGCCGAGGAATAAAGATTATTCCACCTGAAATGATCATGCAGGAACTGGTGCCGGTAAGCGCACAATGGACCGTGCGTGCGCCAAGCGCCGTTGATTTGATCGACATCGAAAAAGGCTTTCAGGTTGCCCGAGCGCTGGGTGCGTTGGATATCGGACAGGGCGTTGTTGTCGCTGATGGACTTGTTCTGGCGGCAGAAGCTGCCGAAGGCACCGATGCCATGCTGATGCGGGTTGCGCAATTGCCAGATGCCATTCGTGGTGCCCAATCCCGTCGGCGGGGGGTTCTCGTGAAATGCGCAAAGCCTACGCAGGAGCGACGGGTTGATCTGCCAGCGATTGGTCCTGATACGGTGGCGCACGCGGACAAAGCCGGACTTTCAGGTATTGCGGTTGAAGCAGGTGGCAGTCTGATTATTGATCGCGACGCTGTGATTGCAGCCGCAGATCGGTTCGGACTTTTCGTCATCTCGACAGGAGGGGCGTGATGTTGCGGGTTTATCTGGTTGCAGGTGAACCATCGGGCGATCATCTGGGCGCGGATCTGATCGCGGCCCTGCGCCAGTGTGGCGAAATAGAGGTTGCCGGTGTCGGTGGGCAGGCAATGGCAGCACAGGGGTTGCAAAGCCTGTTCGATCCATCTGAACTGGCAATCGTTGGCATAGTCGAAGCCGTGCCGAAAATTCCGATGGTCTGGCGGCGGGTTCAGGAAGCGGTGCGTCATGCAATTGCGTTCAAGCCGGATGTGGTGGTCACCATCGACAGTCCCAGTTTCTCGCTGGAGGTTGCCGAGCGACTGCGCCGACGTCTGCCCGGCGTTAAGCTGATTCACTATGCAGCACCGCAGGTATGGGCATGGAAGGCGTGGCGAGCAAAGGCGATGGCAGGTTATCTTGACCATCTGATGGCGCTGTTGCCTTTTGAACCGCCGTTTTTCGAGGCACATGGTCTGGCGACCACGTTTGTCGGTCATCCAATTGCGGCGCATAAACGCAGCAATGCAGACGGTCAGGCGTTTCGCGTCCGGCACCGGATTCCAACCAGCGCCCCGGTATTATGTGTTCTGCCCGGCAGCCGTCGCGGCGAGGTACGCTATCTTCTACCGATCTTTGAAAAGACCATGCATATTCTGGCACGCTATTACCCGGAACTGGTGGTAGTGGTGCCAACATTGGGTACGGTTGCACCAATCGTTAGCGATGCAGTGAAACGATGGGATGTACGTGCGATTGTTGCCGAAGGTGCTGAACGTGTCGGGCTGTTTGAATCCGCAAATGCGGCACTGACCGCATCCGGTACGGTGACACTGGAACTGGCTGCGGCGGAATTGCCTATGGTGGTCACCTATCGCGTTTCGGCACTGACAGCCGCCATTGTGCGGCAGGTGGTCAAGGTTGAATATGCAGCGCTGCCAAATCTGGTGCTGGAACGTGCGGTGGTGCCTGAATTACTTCAGGATCGGGCAACACCGCAAAATCTCGCCGATGCCGTGATCTGCATTATGGAAGATGATAATATTCGTGCACGCCAGATTGCGGATCTGGGCATGGTTTTGGCCCGCCTTGGGCGTGGCGGCGAACCGCCAGCCATGCGCGCCGCGCATGTCGTGATGAAAGTCGCAGGACGCGGTTGCGGAGATGCTATATGAAGCGCTGGTCAAACTGTATGCTGTTCTTGGTGTTAACGGTTTCATTGATTGGTGCTGCGATGCCCGATTTCGGTGAAATAGCCCAGGAACTTTTCCGCAAGGGCCGATATCAGGAAGCAGCTGATGCCTGGGCTAAAGGTGCAAAAGCTGGGGACCTGGAATCCGGCTATCGCCTGGGCAGGCTGTATAGCGACGGGACGGCTATTGGCCGTAATTTCGACAAGGCGGCACACTACCTGAAACCTGCCGCTATTGGCGGTCACGCCCAGGCCCAGTTTGAATACGCGACTTTGCTGGACAATGGCTGGGGAGTGCCCAAATCACGCCCGCAGGCCGCAAAATATTATCTGCAGGCGGCCGAGCGCGGCGTACCAGCGGCGATGTTCAATATTGGCGCCATGCTGGAAAACGGTGAAGGAATAAAGGCTGACGTGGTGCAGGCATTCAAATGGTACACGCTTGCGTTTGATCGGGGCCTGGACCCGATTGTTCAAGGTCCGCTGAGTGAACTGGCAGAGCGATTAAAGCCTGATGAGATGCATCGGGCACTGGATCTGGCGCGCGATTTCAAATCAGTTGAAAGCGCCAGATAATTTCCGCGCGGCTAGCGGTAGAGTTTATCCGGATCAATTTTCACCATTTCAATTTCGCGCAGACCGTCAGTGTCGATCGCGCGATAAAAGCAGTTGTATCGCCCGGTGTGACAGGCAACGCCGGTCTGTTCGACGACCGCCAGTAATGTATCACCATCGCAATCGATCCTGAGTTCAATGACGCGCTGGGTCTGGCCGGATGTTTCCCCCTTGCGCCACAATGCGTTTCGAGACCTGGACCAATAGACCATCTGGCCGCTGGTTATCGTCTCGGCCAATGCCAGTTTGTTCATCCATGCCATCATCAGCACCGTGCCATTGGCATGATCCTGGGCAATTACGGGTATCAGCCCGTCGTCATTAAGCTTCAGGGCGTTCAGCAGCGCAGGATTTGGAAAAGTATCAGCCACAGGCATTCCTATCGAAACAGGGCTTAAACTCTGCCCCAAAGTCCCTATATGATGCACCAATGATGTTGACACAACCCGGTTTGCCCATGACCACCACCCATGCCCATGATCATTGTGTGCTCGATGCGCTGGTGCGGGCCGATCAGGTCTGTCAGGCACGCGGCACCCGCCTGACAGCGCAGCGGCGACGTGTGCTGGAACTGGTCTGGTCGGGCCATCAGCCGGTCGGTGCCTATGAAATACTGGAAAAGCTGCGCGAGGATGGCCTGAAGGCTGCGCCGCCAACGGTTTACCGGGCGCTGGATTTCCTGCTTGACCATGGGCTGGTGCACCGGCTTGAAAGTCTGAATGCTTTTATCGGCTGTCCCGAGCCGGATATGCGCGACAGCGGTGTCGGTGCCGGTAAAGGCGGGCATGCCACCTTGTTCCTGATCTGCCGTCAGTGCCGCGTTGTGACCGAAGTGCATGATACACGCGCCGATCACGCACTGGATGGGGTGGCCGCCCATTACCATTTCCAGCCCGAACGGCGCATGGTCGAAATTTCCGGCCTATGCGCCGGATGCAGCCCGAGCAGCACCTAGGCGGGCAATTCCGGCATCCAGATCCGCAATCAGGTCGTCAGTATCTTCCAGTCCGATATGCAGGCGGATCAGTTGGCCGGGATTTTCCCATTTGGTGGCGGTGCGCCCGCTACGGGGGTCCTGGGGCAGGGCCAGGCTTTCATAGCCACCATAGGAATAGCCGATGCCGAAATGATCCAGCCCGTCGATCATAGTGCCAATGGCGGCACGATTGCACGCGGGCACGATAAACCCAAACAGGCTGGATGATCCTTCGAAATCGCGCCGCCAGAATTCATGACCGACAGCGTCGGGCAGGGCCGGGTGTAAAACCGCAGACACATCTTCGCGCGCGGCCAGCCACCGGGCTACTTTCAGCGCGCTGGCCTGATGACGTTCCATTCGGATGCTTAAGGTCTTCAGGCCCCGTTGCGCCACATAGGCATCTTCCGGTCCGGCCGTCTGTCCCAGATCGCCATGGCAGGCTTGCAGATCGGCCCATTTTTCTGCGGTTGATGCAATCAGCCCCAGATTGGAATCGGAATGGCCGCAAATGAATTTGGTCGCGCTTTCGACCACAATATCGACCCCATGTTTTAACGGCTGAAACAGCAGAGGGGTTGCCCAGGTATTGTCGATGACGGTGCTGATATTACGCGCACGGGCAATTGCGGTTATGGCCGGAACGTCCTGCACCTCAAACGTCTGGGAACCGGGGCTTTCCAGGATGATGGCTTTGGTATTTGGCCGGATCAGCGCCTCTATCCCGGCCCCGATCATCGGATCGTAATAGCTTACATCGATACCCATGCGGGAGAAGATGCCTTTGGCCAGGATTCGAGTCGGTCCATAGACGGTATCCGCAAATAGGGCATGATCGCCGGATCTGAGCACCGACAGGCAGGCAACCCCGACCGCCGCAATACCTGACGGGCAAGTAACGGCACCAGCAGCCCCGTGCAGCTCGGCAAAGGCATCCTGCACGGCCCACAGCGTCGGCGTACCCCTGCGGCCATAGGTCATGCGCCGGGTGGACTTATCGCGGTTGGACAAATCCATATCCGCCACCCCGTCAAACAGGACGGTAGAGGCGCGATAGACCGGAACGTTGACGATGCCATGCTTTTTGGCCGCGGCCCGCCCTAAATGGATCAATTTTGTTTCGCGTTTCATTCTTGGTCACAACCCCTGGCCAGATAGGCCCTTAACCTGCCATTTTCAGGGCCTCAGGCAAACAATTAAGCTGCGTGCTTGTCAACGCGCCCACAATTGCCCAATCTATGCAATCGAATTTACTGATGCGCCGGGTCGGCGTATGAATTGGGGGATTTCAATGCCGCAGACCTTTGCAGGCTTTGTTCGATATCTGGCGCTTGGAGGTATGCTGGTCCTGCCGCTGACCCCTGGCGTTGGCCAGGCGGCGCAATCAACGCTGGAAGCGGTCAAGGCGCGTGGCAGCGTCAACTGCGGCGTATCCGAAGGGACACCGGGCTTTGCTGTGCCTGACGACAAGGGGGCATGGGTCGGCATGGATGCGGATGTCTGCCGGGCGGTAGCAGCTGCCATTTTCAATGACAGTAAAAAAGTCACGTTCCGGTCGCTGACCTCGAAGGATCGATTTACCGCCCTGCAATCGGGCGAGAT
>CAISDR010000469.1 GCA_903884125.1 uncultured bacterium | reverse complement strand
GTTTGCGGGCGCATCGTTAAGTGATCGTGAACGGCTGTTGGCGCATGATATCCTGAAGCTCATGGTCAGGGATGCCGAGGTGCGCGTGCGCGAGGCACTGGCGCAAAATCTGGCCGACAGTCCGTCCATGCCCCGTGACATCGCGCTAACCCTGGCACAGGACGTAGATTCGGTTGCCCTGCCTGTGATCGAAGTATCAGAGATCCTGACTGATGACGATCTGATTGAAATTATCCTAAGCCAAAGCCCGACAAAACAGACTGCGATCGCCCGTCGCAATATTGTATCTGAGGCGGTCACCGACGCATTGGTTGATACAGGCAATGAAAAGGCCGTCCAGACACTGATGGCGAACGAAGGCGCTGTCGTTACTGAAGCAACGATGGGCAAGGTCATCACGCATTTTGCCCATTCTGATGGTGTGAAGGCAGCACTGATCGGGCGGCCGACATTGCCCATCACCATTGCCGAACGCCTTGTCACACTGGTTTCTGACAAGTTGAAGGATCAGATTGCACGACGTCATGCAATCTCGGCGGAATCGGCTATTGACCTGGTGCTTGCAGCGCGCGAACGCGCCGTTTTGAACCTGTCGACAGAAAGTGATGAGAGCGATCTGGACCGGATGGTTATCCAGATGCATAAGCATGGCCGGCTGACGCCATCCATTGTATTGCGGGCTTTGTGCCTTGGTGATCTGGCGTTTTTTGAAGCGGCCCTTGCCCGTCTGGCCGACCTTCCACTGGTCAATGCCAGGAAGCTGATTTATGACGAAGGTCCGCGCGGCCTGGGTGCCATATATCAGCGTGCGAAACTGCCATCGACTCAATTGCCGATCGCGCGCGCTGCGATCACAATTGCAAAAGACCTTCAGTATGATGGCGAATCCAATGACCGGGAACGCTTTCGTCGAAGAATGGTCGACCGGATATTGACCCAGTATGACTTCCTCGGCGAAGACTTTGACCCCAATGATATAGAGTATCTGTTGAGCAAGGTTGGTGCGCTTTCCTCGGGCACGGATTCAAGGTCTGAACGCCCGAATTCCAGTTCTACCTAAGCGCATACGAACAGCACCATGTCACCATCTGATTTCGAGTTTCTTGCGAAAATGCTGAAGGACCGATCGGGACTTTTGCTGACGACGGACAAAGCCTACCTGATCGAGAACAGACTGTTGCCCGTTGCCCGAAAGCGGGAGATGGCCGATCTAAGCCAGCTTGTTCGCGCCCTGATGGCTGGTGATCAGGCATTGATCAAGGACGTGGTCGAGGCAATGACCACGAATGAATCATTTTTCTTTCGAGACAATACGCCCTTTGATCTTTTCCGTGACAAGATATTGCCCGCGCTACTGCAACGTCGCGCAGGCCAGAAATCGCTACGTATATGGTGCGCTGCCGCTTCAACTGGTCAGGAACCGTATTCGCTGGCGATGATCCTCAAGGAAAACGCTGCCAAACTGGCAGGCTGGCGGATCGAGATTATCGGTACGGATATTTCGACAGAGGTGTTAAAGCGTGCCAAAGAAGGCATTTACAATCAGTTTGAAGTGCAGCGTGGGCTACCTATTGCTCTGCTGGTCAAATACTTCAAAAAAGTTGGTGATCATTGGCAGATTGATCAGGCTTTGAGGTCAATGATCAACTATCAGAACTTCAACCTGCTGAACGATCCGAAGCCTTTGGAAAATTTTGACATCGTGTTCTGCCGCAATGTTCTGATCTATTTTGATCCGCCAACAAAGACCAAGGTTCTCGACGGCATCTCGCGGCAGTTGGCATCCGACGGGTATCTTTTCCTGGGCGGGTCCGAAACCGTGCTGGGTCTGACACAGAAATTACAACCGGTACCGCAGATGCGGGGGGTATATGGTCAGGCTGTAACCGCTGGCACAACTGCCGCCCGCTGATCAGGAATATCTAACCGCGCCCTGGAACTTTTCACCTGGTCTTGCCTCATCACGGGCATCCTTTAATGCCAATAGCCATTCATCCACGACAAGTCGGTGCCCCGGTGACAGCATCATGTGAATCCCGCGGGGTGTTTGCGTACGCCCGGAAAACCAGCCGCGGGCAAACAGGCCCTCGCCAACGGTAAGCGTATCCACCTCGTCCGAGCCAAAGGTAAAGATCATTAGGGCAGGTGCGCCGCGCACCTCAAAACCCAGATCACGTACCCCTGCTTCCATAAGCTTTCGGGTGGCTACAACCTGTGCGGCCTTTTCCCGATAGCCGCTGACACCAAGATAATTCATCACCGCAAAGGCAGAAGCAATTGCGCCACCGGGGCGTGTTCCGGCCAGGGTTGGCGTTTCCATCATGCCATTTGGCCAATTGCTATTGCGGAACACCTGAAAGTCCTTGAGTTCCTTTGAGCGATATAAAACTGTTGATGCGCCCTTGGCCGCATAACCGAACTTGTGAAGGTCCGCAGACATGGACATCACGCCTGCGACACGGAAATCAAAGGGTGGAACATCTTCGCCATTCATGGCCGCAAATGGCGCAAAATAACCGCCGACACATGAATCCACGTGCAGCCAAAGACCATGGGTCTGCGCGATGCGCCCCAGTGCGGCAATTGGTTCTATTAGGCCATAAGGAAAACAGGGCGCTGATCCAACCATCATGAAAGTGCGTGGACCAATGGCCGCATTCATCGCTGCCAGATCGGGCAAGAGATCAGCCCCCAACGGCACACGGACAAGTTTAAGACCCATCAGATGGGCTGCCTTGTCAAAAGCAGGATGGGCGGAAAATGGCGCGACAATTTCACCTCGGGTGACGTCCATACCATGCGCTGCCGCATAATCACGGGCAGTCTTTACAGCCAGCAGAATACTTTCCGATCCGCCCGAAGTCATAGTACCATCTGCATCATCAGGTGCATTCAACAGTCCAAGGCCGAAATCCACGACCGCACGTTCCATGGCGGCCAAAGATGGAAAGGCACGCGGGCCTAACCCGTTCTCGGCCATGAACATTGTATAGGCCTCACGCTGAACCGCCAGCACATCGGGACCGGGATCAAACACATAGACTGCTGCCCGACCGTGACGCCAATCGACGTCACCACTGGCCATATCCTTCATTCGGGTGGCCAGATCAGTCCAAGGCGTTCCGGCATCGGGCAATCTCTGGCGCATCTTCAAAACCTTTCGAAATACCTATCGGGGCGCTTAATCCAGTAACGCACATTCCGCTTTTGTCTGAAAGGCGCGGACACTTTCATCGTCGGCATTATTGCGCACCAGAAACCGGAACAATGCGATGCCATGATGGGACGGGGAACGGGCCTGAATTGCGCCATCAGGCAGCGTGATGTTGTCAGTCAAACCGGTAAGGACCACCTCGATGCGATCTTTGACCTTGCGGTTATTGACCACAAAATAATTATCCGTGTTAGATGCAAACAGTGAAAGTGACCAATAGGTATCCGGGACAGGTGCGCTCAGCCGAAGCGGCCCTTTGTAAAGATCATAGACACAGGCGGCATAAAGCAGATCGGGACTTGGCATCACGATGGAGCGCGCATTTTCATCGGGGCGTTTGCCAGCGACCATGCCATTGGCACCTGCCAGCTTGCCAATGCCTGCCATCGCTCGGCTCATGATCAGTCGCGGAAACGTCTGAACGATCAGAAAATGCGTCACCACTGCGATAATAAGCGTCGCCAGCAGGAACCGGGGAAAGGTTATTGCAGGTAGTCTCATCGACACGTCTCCCGCAGAATTTTTGGCACCGTTACCCGGGACAGGTCGTCGATAATACCCGGTCCCGGCTGATAGAGGCGCAATGCCAGAAAAAACCTGCCGTTACCGGCTGGCGTTGGCAACCAGTTTCCCGGTTTTTCCATAGGCGCAGCACGGATAACCCAGGAATTGTCGACCTCACGGTTAACGGAGCCGCCATTGAAAGAAAACCGCCCGACCGGATTGGAAATCAAAAAGCGATCAGGCCCATAGGCCGTGACGCTCCACCAGGTGCTGTCGAAATCAGCTCCGGTTATTGCGTAGTCGCAGGATGAGGACAGCGGCTTACCATCATCATCCTGTTCCGCGGTAAAATAAATTGCCTCGCTGGGACCCAGCGCCAGAAGGCCGCTCAATGCAATCCCGGCCCTGGTATATGCATCGGCATTGGATGTTCCGGTCAATGGCAGGGTTTGCCAGGCACCCACCTTGACCGCGCGGACAGATCCTACATTCAGGATCAGAAAAAGGGCCGATCCAGCACCCAGCGCAATGCCAAGAAAAATGACAGCGATCCAGCCAGCCAGCCGTTTCAAGATATTTGCCCCCGCCCGCCTGGCGCTAGTCTTTGGCGCGTTCGATGTATTCTTCTTCCTGAACGTCAACGACGATGCGCGTGCCTACACTGATATGAGGTGGCACCATGATGCGTGCGCCATTCGACATGACCGCTGGCTTGAAGGATGCTGACGCTGTCTGTCCCTTTACACTCGGGTCGGTTTCCATCACCTCCAGAATGACGGTTGCAGGAAGTTCTACGGCAACTGGTACGCCTTCATTCAGGGAAATGCGCACCGGCATGTTTTCCTGAAGATAGACTTTCTGATCTCCGATCATGTCGCCATGAACACCGACCTGTTCGAAACTTTCCGCATCCATGAAGGTGTAACTTTCGCCATCCTGATAAAGATAGGTGAAGTCGCGTTCATCGATGAACACCCGTTCGACACTTTCGGACGTGCGGAAGCGTTCTTCGGTCTTGATCCCATCGGAAATGCGGCGCAGTTCCAGACGCGACACCGCGGTACCTTTGCCGGGTT
>CAISDR010000468.1 GCA_903884125.1 uncultured bacterium | reverse complement strand
TCCAGCATGGATGACAATGTGGGCCGCCTGCTGGCATCACTTGATAAATTGGGCATTCGTGACAATACGCTGATCCTGGTGTTTTCCGACAATGGCGGATCACCGGAAGGCACGCCAACAGGAACGCCCAATGTGTTGGCCAGCGCCACCAGCCGCCCCATTTCAGTGGAAAAAGCCAACGAGCTTTACGATGTGATGGGCGAAGATGCGACTTTCCCCCATTATCCCATGGGCTGGGCCTGTGCGTCGAACACGCCATTTCGAAAATACAAACAATATGTCCACCTGGGTGGCGTGGCCGATCCGCTGATCGTGAACTGGCCCGCGAAGATCAAAGAACAAGGCGTGATCCGACAGCAGTTTGTTCACGTGGTGGATTTGTGTCCAACCCTGCTTGAAGCAGCAGGTATCAGCCGTGCACCGACCTATCAGGGCCGTCCGCAAAAACCGTTTGAAGGGGCCAGCGTTTTTGCCACGTTCAATGCATCATCAGTGCCGACGCGTAGCGAGCAATATTACGAACTGGGTGGCACACGTGCCTACCAGTCGGGCAAGTGGCGGCTTGTCGCCGACCATGATCGCGGACAGCCATTCGAAAAGGATCACTGGTCGTTATACGACATGTCAAAAGAGATAAATGAAATTACCGATCTTTCATCGCAGTTTCCTGATATCGCCGCGGATCTGCGGGCCAAATGGGATGATGCCGCAAAACGCTATGGCGTATTGCCACTGGATGATCGCGCGCTGGTCTTGAAAATGCTTCAGGATAAACAGCGCCGGGGCATTCGTGCCTATTGGGATCTGCGTCCGCCGGTCGAGCGTATCGGGCATGATGTGGGGCCGACCATGACCGGCACCGATCACGAAGTCGAAATCGACCTCATGCGCGATTCAAGTGGCGGTGACGGTGTTATATTTGCCTATGGGTCACGCCATGCGGGACTTGTTCTTTACGTCAAGGATGGTCACCTGATTTACGAAACCAGCATGACGCCCTGGGTTGAACGGATTGTATCGCCCAATGTCCTGCCCACAGGTAAAATCAAGGTTGGGTACAAACAGACCATGGTCTCGCGCCCGTTTGATGGTGGCGGTCAGATACTGATCAATGGAGTCAAAGTGGCGGAAAAGAAATTTGACCGCTGTCTTATGACCACGACCTATGACGGTTTCACCATTGGGGCTGATCTGGGTAATCAGGTTTCCGCCGCCTATAAGGGTCCAAATCCGTTTCAGGGCAAAATTGAACGGGTGCAGGTCAGGGTCGACAATCGCCCGACCAGCCCGCTGGAAATTGCCCGTTTCCTGAGCGAGCTGGCATTCAGACAATGATTGAAATTCGGAGCGGAATGGTGCGTGTCGGATCCGACACGCATTACACCGAAGAACGTCCCGCCCATGATCGTGTGATTGCTCCGTTTTTTATGGCCAGCACGCAGGTTACCAACCACGCGTTCGCTGAATTCATCGCAGCAACCGGCTGGATAACCCTGGCCGAGCGGCGGGAGGTTCCAGGATCAATGGTTTTCGTTATGACCGATGGGCCAGTTGATCTGCGTGATCCCGCACAATGGTGGCGGTTTGTGCCAGGTGCGAATTGGCGCCAGCCAGAAGGACCTGGCAGCGATATTTCGGGGCGCATGGATCATCCGGTTGTTCAGGTGAGTTATGAAGACGCACAGGCCTATGCACAGTGGGCAGGATATCGCCTGCCTGATGAATGGGAATGGGAGACCGCTGCCCGCGGCGGCCTCCCTCATTGCGATTATTGCTGGGGCGATGAATTCAGCCCGGATGGCGAATTGATGGCG
>CAISDR010000467.1 GCA_903884125.1 uncultured bacterium | reverse complement strand
GCCAATGGCCCCCACATCGCGCACGGTGGTAAAGCCAGCCTGTAGCGTGACTTTTGCATTCCGTGCACCGATCAGCGCGCTTTTGGCAACAGTTGTTGCCAATTCATGATAGGGATCAAAATTCGTCTCGGATGTCAGATGCGTGTGAACGTCGATCAGCCCTGGCATGACGGTCTGCGATCCAAGGTCAACTTCACGATCATCTCCCTGTTTTGGGAATGACGAAGTTGGGCCGGTCGTAACGATTACGTCACCCTTTACCACAATAGTCTGATCTGAAGTCAGTTTGCCGTTGCGTACGTCCAGCAATCGGCCAGCCCGGATCAGTGTTCGCGCAGTATCCGGTTCAGCATGCAATGGCCCCGGCGCATTGGCCAACACCGCACAGACACCAAGTCCCAAAGTGATACGCGCATATGAAACCATCAAGCGTTTGGTCATTTTTTCACTCATGATATTTGTGCCAGAACCGCTTCAATCGCGGCGTCGGCTTTGTCGCCATCGGGTCCACCGGCCTGTGCCATGTCAGGTCGGCCACCACCACCTTTACCACCAAGGGCACAAGCACCGGCACGCACCAGATCAACCGCGCTGATGCGCGATGTAAGATCAGCGCTGACCCCCACAGCAATTGATGCCTTGCCGTCCTCACGCGTTACAAAGACCACAATACCTGATCCAATCTTCGCGCGTGTCTCTTCGATCATTGGACGAAGATCCTTGGCGGAGACACCATCAAGGACCCGCGTATCTATTTTTATCCCGGCCACTTCGCGGATCGTTACGTCGCCGCCGCCGGATCCGAGCGCAATCTTTTTGCGCAGGTCGCCCAATTCCCGCTCCAGTTTTTTGCGGTCTTCTACAAGGCTCAGAACCCGCGCGGTAACCTGATCCGGTGTTGTCTTAAGTACACCGGCTGTCTCGCTAAGTGCCTTGTCGCGCGCCAGAAGATATTGTCTGGCGGCTTCCCCGGTCAATGCTTCGATACGGCGTACACCAGATGCAACCGCGCCTTCGGAGATAATGGTGAACAAGGCAATATCGCCCGTACGGCGTGCATGGGTACCACCGCACAATTCAACTGAATAGGGCTTGCCTTGCGCGCCTTCATCCTCGCCCATCGATAAAACGCGCACTTCTTCGCCGTATTTTTCGCCGAATAATGCCATCGCACCAGCTTCTATCGCCGCATCTGGTGTCATCAGCCGCGTGACAACATCATTGTTACATCGGATTACCGCGTTGACTGCCGCTTCAACCGACCCAATCTCGTCATTCGACATGGCCTTTGGATGGGCAAAGTCAAAGCGAAGGCGATCTGCCGAAACCATTGAACCTTTCTGCGTAACATGGTCGCCCAGTGCGCGACGTAATGCTTCGTGCATCAGATGGGTTGCCGAATGATTTGCGCGTATGCGGCTGCGTCGGGCAACATCAACACGCAATTCCAATGCATCGCCCACATTCAGGCTGCCACGTGTGACTTCGCCTTCGTGCACAAACAATTCACCGAGCTTTTTTTGCACATCATTGATCGTAATTTCCACACCCTGGGCAGAAAACATCACACCGGTATCGCCAACCTGACCACCGCTTTCAGCATAAAACGGTGTCTGGTTCAAAACCACGCGAACCTTGTCGCCTGCCTTTGCAGATGAAACTTCCGCACCATCAATCACAAGACCAACGACCTGCCCTTCGGCCGTTTCAGTGTCATAGCCTAAGAATTCAGTTGCGCCGATGCGTTCCCTGACATCAAACCACAAGGTCTCGGTTGCCCGCTCGCCAGACCCTGCCCAGGCGGCACGTGCATCGGCCTTCTGCTTGGCCATGGCTGCAGCAAAACCGGCCTGATCCACTTTCAGGCCACGTGCACGTAGTGCATCTTCGGTCAGATCAAATGGAAAGCCAAATGTGTCATAAAGCTTGAATGCGGTTTCGCCTGCCAAGGTGCCATCCGGTGGCAATCCTTCGACCGCTTCATCCAGCAGTTTCAGACCGCGATCAAGCGTCTGGCGGAAACGGGTTTCTTCCAGACGCAGCGTTTCTGTCGCCAGCGCCTGGGCGCGCACGAGTTCGCTGTAGGTTGTGCCCATCTGCGCAACTAGTGCCGGCACCAGCCGCCACATCAAGGGTTCCTTGGCACCGATGATATGGGCATGGCGCATGGCGCGGCGCATGATCCGGCGCAGCACATAGCCGCGCCCTTCGTTGGATGGCAGAACGCCGTCGGCAATCAGAAACACAGCCGCCCGCAGGTGATCGGCAATGACCCGGTGGCTGACAGCATGTGGACCATCGGCGGCAACCTTTGTCAGATCGGCAGATGCCTCAATCAGCGCACGCATCAGATTTGTAGCGTAATTATCGGTCTTGCCCTGCATGACCGCACCAATGCGTTCAAGCCCCATGCCCGTATCAAT
>CAISDR010000466.1 GCA_903884125.1 uncultured bacterium | reverse complement strand
GTGACAGAAAGCCTTATTCTGGTGCGTTTTTGTCACGCTGTTTTGAAAAATTTGATGATTATCGCTCGGCGTTTTGAGGAAAAAATCGCAACCAAATTCGGATGCAGGAAAATAAATATTCTAAATCAATAACTTGCGTCGAAATTTTTTGGATGCAGGTTCTGGTCGCGCAATAAGGCGGGCGCAAAAAGGCAAGGGGTGAGCGGCCCCTTGCCTTTCTGTTCCCAATTGGGTGTGGACCAGACTGGTCAGGCCCACAGCACAGCGGCGCTAAAACGCAACTCTGGCCCGTGCATAGTAATAACCGCCATTGATCCCGATGGCCGAATAAGTCGGATATTGGGTGGCGCAGGTATTGCCGCCTTTATTACAGGCCAGCTGGAACGCATCGGTAAACTTGTCCGGGAACTGGTCGAACAGATTGTTGGCGCCAATGGCCAGCGTGATCCCCGAATAGACCTTGTAGGACACTTCCAGATCGGTGATGAACTTTTCACTGATCTCGGTTTTGAAGAACACTGAATTGCCGGCAGCATCAATCATGGCCGATGCTGGTCCATACATCGTTTCCTTTGCCGTTATGGTCAGCTTGTCCAGGGTGTATTGCGCGCCAATCCCCAGTTTGTATTTGGGCGCAGCTGTTTCCAGATAGGACTGGGTATCGACGCCGAAAAGTGTTTGCCCCTTGGGGAAATTGGGGCTGGGCGCTGCCAGTTGAACAGGCGGCGCCTTTACCTTGGTAACCTTGGTGGTGTTGTAGTTGCCTGTCAGCGACCAGTCCACGTTGCCATAAGAACCATAATCAACAGGCTTGGTCACCACCAGGTCGGCACCGCGGGTACGGGTATCGATACCATTGGAAAACACGTTGATGCCGGTATTGGTAACAGTCGGATCAAGGATATTCCCATTGGCACGGATCGCGGCGGTAACCGCTGCGGACTGCGCCACGTTACCCTGCAGACCATATAAAGACCCCGACCCGAAAATCCGGTCCTTCATATCGATTTCATACATGTCCAATGTAGCCGTCACATCTTCCAGCGGATGGGCCACGATACCAGCCGAGTAATTGGTGGATTCTTCGGGTTTTAGGGTGTCTATGCCCAATAGTCGCGCTGCGGCTGAGTTGGGTGGTAACTGCACAAAGGCTGATGTTGGCGACACGTTGGTTGCAGAGTAATAGCTCTCTGCCAGAGTCGGGGCTCTGAAGCCCGTGGAGAAGGTTGCCCGCAGCGCAATCTTGTCGTTGAAATCATAACGGCCATTGATCTTGCCGATGGTCGTATCGCCAAAATCCGAGAAATGCTCAAGGCGCAATGCCGCATCCAGGCTGAGTTGCGCGATCGGCTTTACGGCGACATCGCCATAAACCGACCAGCTGTCGCGGCTATGTGATCCGGCATCGGTGGTGTTGAAGCCGGGATAAGATTGTGATCCTTCCTTATAGCGCGATGGAATATCACCGGCCTGGATTTCATAGGTTTCATGACGCTCTTCCAGACCCCAGGCAAATGTAAGCGGGCTTGCCCAGCCCACATTGAATTCACGGCTTAGATCAAGATTTGCTGTCTGCTGGCCAGCGATCAGATAGCCCGCCAGAAACGAAGTCGGCGAAATGCCCTTGCTCGTTGCCGTCGATGTATCAAAATACAGGCTGGCATTGATGGAATCTTCTGTGCGCACCTGGGAATTATCCAGCCCATAGGTATAAGACAGGTCGTAATTCCAGCCGACCAGCTTGCCTTTGAATCCACCACTGATTGAATAGTCATCTTCGATGATGCGTTCACGCGGACTGAAGCCGTTTGGCGTGGGATTGTCACCGGCCAGCCGACTCGATATCCGGTTCGGGCGGCGATAATTTTCAAAGGCTGATGCATCTTTTCGGCCATAGGTTCCGAACAGATAAAAGTCGGTATCCTTGTCAATCGAGATTCCGCTGTTTGCAGCCAGATTATAAAGCCGGTAGCGCGCATCACCTGCGATGCGGTTCAGATAGGGAAAGCCTGCGATATTTTTCCAGTTGTTGTAGTTGGTAAGGCTGTAAGCCGGATTGATCGGATTGATCAGTCGCTGGTCAGCAATGCCTGCAAAGGAAAAATCATGAAAACGGCTTTCAGCCGTAATGTTCAGGAAAGAATTCGGTGTTGGTTTGGTGCCGATATTGCCCGATCCGCTACCTGTTTCGCCATCACCCTTCATATAGGATCCAACCGATCCATTCAGCGACCCGCCTTCAGAGGCATTTTTCATGATGATGTTTATAACACCAGCAATAGCGTCAGTGCCGTATTGGGCCGCCGCACCATCCTGCAATACTTCAACATGGTCGATGGAATCGATGGGGATGAAATTCAGGTCAGCAGCGGCACCCCCCTGATAGGCCCCGCCAAGGACAGCAAGATTTGAAGTGCCATGGCGACGTTTGCCATTGATCAGGACCAGCGTGTGGTTCGAGCTTAGACCACGCAGGCGGGCCGACAGTGTTAGGTTTGCCGTGTCCCCGCCAAACGCCTGTGCGGTATAGGATGGAACCAGATTTGCCAGGCTTAGGCGCAGATCGGTCTGACCTGTGCTGGTCAGGCTCTGGCTGTTGACCAGCTGAATGGGCGCAGAGCTATCAACTGCCTTTAGCCCGCTTAGGCGGGTTCCCGTGACAATTACCTCTTCCGGTGCCTTTGGCGTATCCTTTGCCGCTGTTTTTGTCGCCGGTGCATCCGCTGCAGCCACCTGTATTTCAGCCAATGGCGCTTCGGCGCCATAGACCGGCATACCCACCAGAACGGTTGATCCCATTAGGATTGAAACCAATTTCCTGTTCATCTGTACTTGTCCCCTCTTCGCCAAAATTCAATTCAGCCGGCCGATCACTGCTGGTTTGAAATCGCGCGAAGATGCCCGAAATCCAAAAAGCCCAACCGACCGGCCCATGTTCAAAACCCACGTTGAACAACTCAGCCGTTCACCCGAACCGGAGGGGGGCATTCCGATTTGTGTGCTGCACTATCGTTATCGCAATGCAGCAAAGCGTCAATGAAAAATGTTTCTAAAGGTTTATTTATATTACGAATGATTCTTAAAG
>CAISDR010000465.1 GCA_903884125.1 uncultured bacterium | reverse complement strand
TTGAAGCCGTATTTCCAGGGGACCACCAGTCTTATGGGCGCTCCATTCTGATTGGGCAGTGTCTCGCCATACATGCCCACCGCCAGAATGGTCAGCGGATTCATGGCTTCATCCATGCGTAGGCCTTCGCGATAGGGCCAGTCCAGAACATTGCGGCGCTGACCGGGCATGCGGTCCGGGGCCATCAATGTTTCAAAGGCCACATATTTTGCGGCCGCTGTAGGTTCCACGCGGCTCAGGATTTTCGACAGCGGGACACCGATCCAGGGGATGACCATTGACCAGCCTTCAACGCAGCGGTGGCGATAGATGCGTTCCTCCAATGCTTCGGCTTTGAGAAATTCATCCATGTCGAGCGTTACAGGCTTTGCGCAGGCACCTTCGATGCGAACAGTCCAGGGCAATGGTTTAAACCCGCCCGCATTTTCCGCAGGATCGGATTTGTCGGTGCCGAATTCATAATAGTTGTTATAGGTCGTGGCGTTTGTCTTGCTCGTTTGCGTGTCAGTAGCAGCAAATGGACCTTGTGTTGTTTTCAACGCACCGGTCGCAGCATCTGCTTTCGGCACAGCGCCCAAAAGTCCAAGACCAACCGCCCCACCAAGCCCGCTTAAAAGCCGCCGCCGGTCCAACACAAGGTCTTTTGGTGTGATTTCGGATGAAGTTGGCACATCAAACTGGCCGAAATTCAACCGTCTGGTTTGATGGAGGCGAAATGGGGTCATGGGCTTTTCCTAAGAAGATGCTTCCTGCTTACATACGTCTGATACGGACATGATGTTACGCCGGTTGCGAAAACAATTGGCTGAAGGTCAGCGCCCTACAGACCAGCCCCATGCAGCCAGCCGGTCATCACACTGAGTGCCGCCCGACGCAAAGGGGCATCGGCCAGCGCCGCCGCCTTGCGCAGATCGCGCGGGTCAATGCCCGCCTGTGCCAGCTCGTTTGCATGACCAACCAGCCAGGTTTCCAGATCAGCAGGTGATACTTCCAGATGAAACTGCAGGCCCAGAATTTTTGGGCCGATGGAAAATGCCTGATTTTCGCAAAAGGCTGTTGAAGCCAGATGCAAAGCCCCGGCTGGCAGATCAAAGGTATCACCATGCCAGTGTAATACCGGCACTTCACCACCCAGAGCCGACAGGGGAGACTGGACGCCTGCTGCGCTCAGCCGCAGTGGCGCAAACCCGATCTCCTTTTCCGGGGCTGGATAGACCGACGCACCAAGGGCGCGCGCCATCAATTGTGCGCCAAGACACAGACCAAGGGTCGGGCTGCCCGCCAGCAGTCTTTCGCGGATCGCCTGAATTTCTTCGGTCAGAAACGGGTAACGGTCGGTTTCATAAACCCCGATTGGCCCGCCCAGGATCACCACCAGATCGGGGCTGATCAGATCCAGCGATGACATCCGCGCCAGAGGCACCGACACCACATCAATCTTGAACCCGCGCGATTCCAGGATCGGCCCAATCAGGCCAATATCTTCAAAGGCAACATGGGTAAGGGCAAGAGCATGACGCATGCCCTGTTATGGCCTATTGGCCATAACGGACGCAAGGCAGCTTGACCTAGGGCGCCAAGGGGCTTTCAAATGGGTCATTAATGCCCGGCCAACCCGGCCCCGCCTGATAAGGATCCATGCGCGTGCGTGTTCGACTGTTTTACCTTGGCATATTGGCTGTGGCCCTTTGCATGCTGGCCTCGCATGACCCCGCCTTCGCTCAATTGGGCGGATCAAAAGAGGGGGATCTGGTCGAAGCGGTCAAAAAGGGGGCCATATCCGGTGCCGAAATGGCCTTTATCAAAGGTGCCAACCCCAACGAGAAATCAGCTGAAGGCGCCCCGGCCATAACCATCGCGGCAAAGGCCGAGGACATCCGCATGGTCAGTTTTCTGCTGAATAAGGGGGCGCGGCCGGACAATGCAGACAAGGCAGGAAACACCGCCCTTCAGATGCTGGCGGAAACCGGCAATGTGGACGGTGTCGAGCTGTTATTGTCCTTTCGGGCCAGCCCAAATTTGTCCGACAAACACGGTGAGACCGCGTTGATGAAGGCGGCACGCAAGGGTGCGACTGATGTGGTACGAATGCTGCTACGCGCTGGCGCAGATGTGAATGCCAGCGAATATTCAGGCCGGACGGCCTTGTCTTTTGCCAAGGAAGCGCGCCTGCAGGGGGTGGCTCAGGTCCTGCGTGATGCCGGGGGCACTGAATAATCTTGGGTGCGGATACAGCCGGGTCGGGTTATCCCAAATCAACCGGGGAAAGGCGCGCCCGTGTCCGGCCAACCGGTATTGCCTTTGAACGACGCATAAGGCTCAGGACCCTGGTCCTGTGGCGCTGGCTGGCAGTTGTCGGTCAGGCACTGACCCTGCTGGTGGTGGCCCGGGTGCTGGAATATGATTTTCCAGTCTGGCAGTCAGCCATTTGCATACTGGGGTCTGCCTGGCTCAACATTGCTGCCAGTCTGCGGTTTCCCCTTGCCCGAATGCTGCGGGATGGGGAGGCTACCACCTATCTGGCCTATGATCTTGCACAGCTATCCGCCCTGCTTTATTTCACGGGCGGGCTGATAAACCCGTTTTCAATTCTTTTTCTGGTGCCGGTTACCATCGCTGCCACCACGCTAAGCCTGAGGGCGACGTTGATCCTCGGGGTATTAACCGTATTTTCGGTCACAACTCTTACCTATTTCAGCTGGCCTTTGCCCTGGCGGGCAGGCGAAGTGCTGGTAAAGCCGGGCATCTATCTGGCTGGAACCTGGCTGGCCCTTATAATCAGCCTGACCTTTCTTGCAGGCTATGCCTGGCGTCTGGCCGAGGAGGCGCGCCGGATGACGGCAGCCCTGGCAGCCGCCCAGCGGGCTCTTGAAAGCGAACAGCGGCTGTCGGCCGTGGGCGCACTGGCGGCAGCTGCTGCCCATGAACTGGGGACACCACTGGCCACCATTGCCCTTGTGGCCAAAGAGCTGGCCCGGGACATGCCCGACGATGGCCCCCATGGCGAAGATTTGCGTCTGCTGGTCAGCCAGTCCGCCCGCTGCAAGGAAATACTGGCACAATTGTCCCAGGCACCCGACCGGCGCCATGCCGTGATCGAAGATCTGCCCCTGCCCCTGCTGGTGCGCGAGGCGGCGCAGCCCCATGAAGGCTTCGGCATCGAAATTGAAATCGTGTCCAATGGGCCAAAGGATAAAGCACTGATCCCCATCGTACGCCGCAGTCCCGAACTGATGCATGGGCTGGGCAATTTCATTGAAAACGCGGTTGATTTTGCCAAACGCAAGGTCACCATTGAAATCCGCTGGTCCGCCGGTGACCTGCGTCTTCGAATCATTGATGACGGACGTGGTTTTGCCGCGGCCGTGCTGGATCGGCTTGGCGAACCCTATCTGACCACGCGGGCACCGCAGGCGGCGGACAAACAGGTGACCGATCTGCATGATCTGCATGACCGGGATGCAGGAATGGGGCTGGGCGTATTTATCGCCAAGACGTTGCTGGAGAGAACGGGCGCTGACATATCCTTTGCCAATGGTGCCAGTGGTGGTGCCATTGTGGCGATTCACTGGCCGCGGCCCATGTCTCTGGAGTTTAAAGGTGAAATTTCCGGTGCATCCGCGTCGGCAGATGAAATATTAGTAAATCAGGCTTAACCTGTTCGATGAACGAAACCACGACAAAAATTGCGCGCCAAAAAAGCGCAAAGGACGATGTGATATGACAATAAGCAGCCAATCTGGTGCAAGTAGTGGTACGGGATCTGCCGCAGGATCTTCGGACGCCAAAACGCTTTTGATTGTTGATGATGACGCCCCGTTCCGCCTGCGACTGAGCCAGGCCATGGAAAAGCGCGGGTTTATTGTATCTGCGTTTGATTCCGTTCCGGCCGCCATTGATTTCGTGAAACGGGCAGCGCCAGCCTATGCGGTCGTGGACCTGCGCCTGGGTGATGGCAACGGGCTTGATGTGGTGGCGGCCATTCACGAATTGCGTCCGTCGACCCGCGTGGTCATGCTGACCGGCTATGGAAATATCGCCACAGCCGTTGCCGCGGTGAAATCGGGTGCGGTTGATTATCTGGCCAAACCGGCGGATGCCGATGATGTGGAACGCGCCCTGCTGGCCGTACCGGGCCAGGCACCCAAACCACCGGAAAACCCCATGTCGGCCGACCGGGTGCGCTGGGAACATATTCAGCGGGTCTATGAATTGTGTAACCGCAATGTGTCTGAAACCGCCCGGCGGCTGAATATGCATCGGCGCACGCTGCAACGGATTCTGGCCAAGCGGTCGCCCCGCTAGGACCATTCTGCCATGTTGGACGCAGGTCTGATCAGCCGGTTCAAACAATCGGTTGGGCCATCGGGCTGGATTGATGGCTCCACATCGGATGCCCTTGCCTATACCCGTGAATGGCGGGACCGCTGGACTGGCTCGACGCCGCTGATCCTGCGACCGAAATCAACT
>CAISDR010000464.1 GCA_903884125.1 uncultured bacterium | reverse complement strand
CTTTGCGGTATCGATTCAAGTCCTGCACCGTTTTAAATGAATGATCAAAAAGCAGTGACATATTATGCAGGATACGTGTGGAAACTTTAACCTCCCACTCTTTATCAAAGATTATCTGGGTATCGAGCCAGCGTTCGAGCCAGCCTGGCTCAGGCAGCTTTTATCATGGGCTCTGCCGGATTCCTGGCGGTCGAAGCCGTACAGCATCTGGTTCATCCCCAGAATCTGAGTGATGGTGAGATCGGTATCTGGGTATCGGGTGGCGCAATCATTCTGACCATTTTCCTGCTGATCTTTCAGCGCCATGTGATCCGGAAAACAGGGTCCATGCTGGTATCGGCGGATTCCCTGCATTACAAAAGCGATCTGCTGACAAATATCGCCGTCATGGCGTCATTGATCGGAACCAATCAGTTGAATCTGCCGTCAATTGATGCCGCCGCCGGTATGGCGATTGCGCTGGTCATTGCCCATTCAGCTGTGGGGGTTTTCCGTCAGGCCTATGATCAGCTGATGGACCGCGAAGCGCCCGATGGACTGGCCGAACAGGTTGATCGGCTGGCGCGTGAACACAAGGATGTGCGTGATGTTCATGACATCCGTACCCGGCGTGCAGGTAGCCGGGTATTTGTCCAGATGCATCTGGAACTGGATCCAGACATCAGCCTGCTGCGCGCCCATGAAATTTCTGATCTGGTGGAACTGACGATAAGGCAGGCGATCCCGGATGCAGACGTGATGATCCATCAGGACCCGGCTGGCTATGAAATGCCGCCAAAGCAATAAGTCTGCGTAATGGATCAGGAACTTATACATGAACAGGTGCGACAGGCACTGTTACGACCACAAACCTATGATGCAATCGCGGGCGTGAACACGCGGGGACCGGTCGAGGAAATTACCACCCACGGGGCGCGCGTCTTTCTGATCGGTGATCATGCATTCAAAATCAAGCGCCCTATCGCATTTGCCTATATGAATTTTTCCACCCTGGAAAGGCGACAGCACGCGATTGCCCATGAACTGAAACTGAACCGGCGGCTTGCGCCGGATCTCTATCGGGCGGTTCATGCCATTCGCATGCGTGCCGATGGCACAGCACATTTTGGCGAAAGTGGCCCGGTGGTGGACTGGGCGCTGGAAATGCGCCGCTTTCCGACAGATGCGGTCCTTGACCGTGTCGATCAGCGCGGCGCGCTGGCAGTGGAACAGATTGTATCGGCGGCAACGGCTCTTGCTGAGTTTCATCTTCATCGTGCAGAACGCCATCAAGACGGGGGCGGACGTGCCGGTATTGCCCAGGTGATTGATGTTGCCGAACGCGAAATGGGCGCAGAAGTACCGGGCATATTTTCCAGAGCCCAGATTGATGAATACCTTGGCCCCGCGCGCCGGGCACTTGATGATCTGACACCCCTGCTGGAATCGCGCAGACAGACAGGCCATGTGCGCATGTGCCATGGTGATCTGCATCTGGGTAATCTGGTAGCGATTGGCGCGAATGTGGTGCCATTCGACTGTATTGAATTCAATGACGAATTCGCGACGATTGATGTGTTGTACGATCTGTCATTTCTGTTGATGGACCTTGTTCACAAAGGACGCATGGTCCATGCCAATCAGGCACTGAACGCCTATCTGGCGCATCTGCCGATTGAGTTTCAACGCGCTCATATTGATGGACTGGCGGCTATGCCATTATTCATGGCTGCGCGTGCAGGCGTACGCGCCCATGTGCTCGGCAGACAGGGCATGGGGCCGGAGGCACGTGCGTTTCTGGCTTTGGGCACAAAGTTGCTGACACAAGGCAGAGGCAAAAATCCGATCATTGCACTGGGCGGATTGCAGGGTACCGGCAAGTCCACGCTGGCACGTACACTGGCACCACGTCTGGGTGGTGCACCCGGTGCACTGATCCTGCGCTCTGATGGGTTGCGAAAGGCAATGCTGGGGGTGGCGCCGGATACACGGCTGGGTCCAGAATCCTACGATCCGGCAACCGGTGCCAGAACCTATGATCTGATGTTTGAACTGGCCGCCCGCGCCAAGGCCAGTCATGTCCCAGTCATTTTGGATGCCGTGTTTTACAATCCCGCTGATCGCGCCCGGCTGGGTTTGTTTGGTGGCCAGGCCAAAGGCTATTGGCTGGATGCCGATGACGCGGTAATCCGTGCGCGTCTGGCAGCACGCAAGGGCGATGTTTCGGATGCCG
>CAISDR010000463.1 GCA_903884125.1 uncultured bacterium | reverse complement strand
TGAAGGTCCTGGGGTGCCCCCCAGACGGCGAGCAGCATCAGAATGGCAATGAAAAATCGCACCGGTACAATCCCCTTTATGCGGTCAGCCCTTGCCAACCTGTATGATCAGTTCTGATAGGCAACCGTGATCGGCATGCGTGCAGCCCGGGCCGCAGGCAGCAGGCCACCCAATAGGCCAACCGCCAGTGCCACGCCAACCCCCTGCACCACCAGACCGCCGGTCAGCTTGAATGTGAACACAATCTGGCTGAAACCGGATGATGCTGACATGCCGTCCACGAAAATATAAGCCATCAGCGCGCCCAGTATGCCGCCGATCACCGCCAGCACCACGCTTTCGACCATTGTACCAATAAAGGCCGACAGGCCATTGAACCCGATGGCGCGCAAGGTGGCGATTTCGCGTCTGCGCCCGTCAACGGCTGAATACATGGTGTTGATCGCCCCAGCCAAAGCACCGATGGCCATGGCAATGCCCAAGGGCCAGCCGAAATATTTGATCACCGTCGCCGTCTGATTGGTCTGGTTCGAATAATAATCATATTCGGACTGAACCTCCAGTTTGGTGCGCGGGTCAGCATCCACATAGGCTTTGAATGCAGGCAACGCGTCGGCGCTGGTCAGTTTCAGGCGCATGGTCTGAATTGTACTGCCGCGATTGAACAGGCTTTGAACAACTGACAGATCGCCCCACACTTCGGATTCAAATACCGAACCGCCTGTGTCGAAAATGCCTACCACCACCCAGCGGGTGACGCCCCAGGTCATTTCACGGCCCAGTTCCATACCCTTGAATTCGCGTAGCAAAGATCGGCCCACCACCACTTCATTGGTGCCGGGTTTTAACATGCGGCCTTCGACAATCTTGAACTTGGGGCGCAGCGCCAAAGCCATTTGACCAACCCCGCGCAGACCAATATTGAACGAGGCGTCAGACCCCGGCTTTGCTGCATCCACGATCACATAAAGTTCTGGGGATATCTGTGCTGCCCCCTGTTCATCGCGCGCAACACCGGGACCGGATTCCAATATCACCGCCTGTTCGCGGGTGATGGTGGAATTCAGTTCCTGTTCCGATCCTGACCGCAGCACAAAGGCAATATCCGGCGAGCCGGTAGAGTTGCCAGCGGCCTTGAACCCTTCGGCCAGAGCCAGAAATCCCAGCAGCACAGCAACAACCATGGTGATGGAACCGATCGTCGCAATCGACAGCCCGGCGCGGCGCGGGATTGATGAAACATTCATCAGAATGACAGCCCAGATCTGATTAAGGATCATCATTTTACCAACCCTTAATCGCGGCCAAGGCCGGTGACAATATTCAGCCGCATAGCGTTATAAGCCGGTATAAACCCGGTAATCAGACCGAGCGCTACCATAAGACCAACGCCCTGAAGTGCTACAATCCAGATATTATCCATGGGCAGCGGAATGAAGCCAAGGCGCGAGACAAACATCAGCAGATAAATCCCGATTCCCATGCCCAATATGCCGCCCACAAATGAAAGCATGACCGTTTCCATCAGGATCATGCGAAATATGCGCTGGGCCGAAAACCCAATGGTTTTCATGACGGCAATTTCGCGGGTGCGTTCACGAATGGCCATGATCATGGTATTACCAATGACCAGCAGAATACTGACAAAGGCCGCCCCAACGACTGCCGTTATGATCAACGTCACATTTCCCAACTGGGCAATGAAAGACTTGTTAAAGGCTGTGGCCGTGGTCGTGCGGGTCTGAACCGATGAATTGGCAAAACTGTCATCGATTTTTTTGGCTACCAAATCATCAAGGTCAGGCGAATTGGT
Organism: uncultured bacterium; assembly: GCA_903884125.1. GTDB lineage: Bacteria > Pseudomonadota > Alphaproteobacteria > CAISDR01 > CAISDR01 > CAISDR01. Next base: position 6,367 of record CAISDR010000463.1, on the reverse strand, counting down.
TGTAAAAATGACCTGGGAAATCTGGTCTTTCAGTGATGTCCGGCTTTCATTGAGATATTCGTAGTTGATGAAAAGCGCTTTCATGGTCGGCACCGCCTTGGTCGGCGCTGTGATCAATGCAATTTTCATCGGCCATGATTGCGATCCATCGGATCGTGTGTAGATATTACTTGAAATGGGCACCACATCGCCCAGTTTCCAGCCGAATTCATCAGCCAGATCCTGGCCAACCATGACCCCGGTGCGGTCTGCCAGCCACGCCGTTGCCTGTTCTTCGGTGATGCCATAGCGTCCTGAACTGGCGGCAATGAATTCTTCCGGGTTGACCGCAAAGCCCAGGACGAAATTTTTGGGCTCGCGATAATAGGAACCAAACCATGTCTGGTGAAACGCCTGTTTCACCCCGTCCATCGCCTTGATACGATTGTAATAGGAATAGGGAATGAACTGGGTGAAATTCACCTTGTTCATAGTGACCATGCGTTCGGCCTCGCCATCGCGCGGTTTTAAATCAAGCGCCTGATTGAACCCAACCAGGGTGCCGAAAATCAAAAACGCGACAAAGATCGCCAGCGACAGCAAAAAGGCACGCAGCTTTTTCCGGAACAGATTTTTGTAGACCAGAAAAAGCTCGCTCATATGGTCGTGACCTTTTCGGTGAAATGCCCCTTGTCCAGATGCAATGTACGTCGCGCATATTTGGCGGCTTCCGGATCATGGGTAACCATGACGATGGTTTTTTCCAACTCGCGATTGAGCAACTGAAACATTTTCAGAATTTCATCCGCCGTATTGCGATCCAGATCACCGGTTGGTTCGTCGCATAGCAGCATAAGCGGATCGGATACGATTGCACGCGCGATTGCCACCCTTTGCTGTTGCCCGCCTGATAATTCGCTGGGTGAATGACGCGCCCGATCGGGCAATTGAACCACGCTAAGGGCAGTCTCGACCCGGCGTTTTCTTTCCGTGGCCGAAAGGTTGGTCAGCAACAAGGGCAGTTCAACATTCTTTGCCGCATTCAACATCGGCATCAGATTGTAAAACTGAAAAATAAATCCGACATTCGACGACCGCCAGTTGGCCAACTGGCCCTCGGTCAGTTTATCGACGCGGTTACCATCAAATGTGATTTCGCCGGATGTCGCACGATCAATCCCGCCGATCAAATTCAGCAGGGTGGTTTTTCCCGACCCTGACGGTCCCATAATGGCGACGAAATCACCGCGTGGAATTTCAAGATTCAGGTGTTCAAAAATCGTGATCGTTTCCTTGCCCTTCACAAATCGTTTCGATACATCGTGAAGTTTGATCAACGGCTCATTCATGCTGGCTCCAGAATCAACCGGCTTTAACCGGTGGCGGGGATTTTTCGACGAAGGTTACTTTGGCCGCCATGTTGGGCAAAATACGCGCATCTTTGGTCAGAATTTTTATGCGAACCTTGATTGCCGCCTTGTCGCGATTGGCGGTGGGAATAACAGCAATAACCGCAGCTGGAATTTTCCAGTCGGGATAGGCGTCAAGAACCGCCTCGACCGGCTGATTGGGACTGACCCGGCCAATATTGCTTTCGTTGACATCAACTTCAAATTCCAGACTGTCCATATCGACAATGGTACAGATGCCGGTGCGGGTGAAACCACCAGTAGACAATGGCGACACGATTTCACCGCGCTGGGCTGATTTTTCCGTGACGACACCGGAAAATGGCGCGTGGATTTCATAACGTGCCACCTGTTCCTCGGTACGAAGCACGCTCAGTTTCGCAATGTCCAATAGTGCGCGGGCCTTGTCGCGCTGGGCGCGCAGACCTGCCACCTTGGTTTCGTTTGCGGTCAGATCCGCCTGACTGGCTGCATTGCGTTCTGCCAATGGCCGTGTGCGCGCAAGAATCCGTTCGGATTCGGCCAGTGACGCCAGTATCCCGTCCAGATCGGCCTGGGTACTGACAACCTGCGCGCGGGCCAGCGGCAGGTCCTGATCTACCAGGCCCGAGTCCAGCCGCGCCAGCACCTGGCCTGCTTCGACCCGCAAACCTTCTTCAACCAGAACCTCGGTCACACGGCCGGTAATCTCGGCTGAAACAGTTGCGACCCGCCGTGCCACCACATAACCGGATGCGATCAATCCGCTGGGCGGCATGTTCACGATTGCCGGGGCCTGGGCTGTCTGGGTTACCGGTTGGGGGGTAGTGCCGGATATTTTTGATGGTGATTGGGGGGACGCCGATGGCGTGGCTGGACCACTTAGGAAATAAACCGCCCCGGCTACAAGGACCAGCAGCGCGCCGATAATAGCACCGCGGCCAATCCCCAGGCCAAAGAACCCTAAGGGATCTGCCCGTGACTGACCCGCCGTTGACTGAGCGCTGCGGTCAATCCTAAGCGACTTGAGTTCCTGTGACGTACCCACCATTCACCTTTAGCTATTCTATTCTATTCTATGCCACCCATAGGACAGGCGCACACGATCACTGCCTAAATCACAATTTAGACAGCATCAATGGATTTGACGATTCAATTTATAGCGATGAACCGGCGTTAAACGACGTCAATGGACGTTATTCGTCTACATGTGCCCGAATTTCAGCGACCATCAATCCTTTTGGGCCACGACCTATACGAACATCAACTGCCTGTCCCGGCACCAGGTCATCCAGCCCAGATCGACGCAGCAGTTCCATATGAACAAAAACATCCGGAGAGGTTTCGCTCTGGGTCACAAAACCATACCCGCGCAACCGGTTGAACCACTTTACAACCGATGGTAGCCAATCGGTTTCAGCAACCAGACCAGTCAATACCGCCGGATGCTGAATCCCGGCCTTGGAAACGGCAGTTGAAAAATCAATATCGATAATTTTTGATGCCTGAAGGCCCTTGGACCGGCGTACGGCTTCGCAGGTAATCTTGGCCCCTTCGGAGATCATTTCGTGACCAGCCTGGCGCAGGCAGCTCATATGCAACAATACATCGCCAGTGCCACCTGTGGTCGCGATAAAGCCGTAACCCTTTACCGGGTCAAACCATTTTACCGTTCCAGAGATCGTTTCCGTTTCCAACTCGGCGGCTTGAAGCGCTCCGCCATACGCAACCATACTCTCCATTGCTGTCCCCCGACCCAAGACTTTAACAAATTCTATTCAACTCTAATTACCATATTTACGACAGAATGCCAGCCATTGAAGCCACCTTCAGAATAAAATTTATCATATATGGACCAAATTGCCGCATTATCGTGCGTTGCAATGCCCCGGATTGACTTCAAATGCCGGGCTTGTAGGCGAAAAAACCTGCGGGTAAGGTCCCCCAGTTTCGCAGACCGGTCAGTACCAACCCAACCGGTGCGTTTGCCATAGGAACCCGCTAGCAATGAAAATGTCAGGAAATGTTACCATCCCGGCAAGCCAGGATAAGGTATGGGCCGCGTTGAACGATCCTCGTGTGCTGGAATCGTGCATTCCCGGATGCGAGGGAATTGAGCAGGTATCGCCAACCGAATTGCGGGCGACCGTCAAGGCAAAAGTGGGTCCGGTTTCAGCGACATTCAAAGGTCAAGTGACACTTTCGGATTTGGATCCGCCCAATGGCTATCGCATATCCGGCGAAGGCACTGGCGGTGCCGCGGGTTTTGCCAAGGGTGGGGCGAGCGTGAAACTTAGCGCATCGGGAAGTGATACGGTGTTGTCATACGAGGTGGATGCCAATGTCGGGGGTAAACTGGCCCAGATTGGACAGCGCCTGATCGACGGGACCGCCAAAAAAATGGCCGACGAATTTTTTCAGGCCTTCGCAGCCAAGGTTGGAGGCGCACCCCAGGAAAGCCAGGGCGATCATGGCCATGGGTCATCTGCCTCAGGATCGAATGATGCAGGCATCCCGACTGCTGCATGGCTTGGTGGCATCATCACATTGGTACTGGGACTTGTGGCCTATTTCCTGGCCCATTGAATTTCTTGGCAATAGGCCCGTGTCCCACTTGACCACCGACCTAGGTATAAGGTCAGATGTCGCCAAATTGAAATCAGACCTTGGTCCTGATAGGTCGTTGCCCCCAGCGGTGCTGAATAAATTGTTCGCACCGCGAATAGTATAATCGGAGAGAAGCGTCATGCCCAAAGTTTCGATGACCGTAAATGGCCGCGCGGTGTCGGCCGATGTCGAGCCACGAACCCTGCTGGTACAGTACATACGCGAAAACCTGAAGCTGACAGGTACCCATGTGGGCTGTGATACCAGCCAATGTGGGGCATGCGTTGTGCACCTTGACGGGCGCGCGGTGAAATCCTGCACGGTTCTGGCCCAGCAGGCCGAAGGTGCATCGATCACGACTATTGAGGGCCTGGCAAACGACGACACACTTCATCCTATGCAGGCAGCATTCAAGGAAAACCACGCTTTGCAATGCGGTTATTGCACACCCGGCATGATCATGGCCGCGGTGGACATTCTGAACCGGTTCCCCAAGCCGGATGAAGAGCGTGTCCGTCACGAACTCGAAGGCAATATCTGCCGCTGCACCGGTTATCATAATATTGTGAAGGCGATCATGTCTGTTGCCGGCACCTGGACGGAAGAGCCGGTACGAGCCGCCGAATGACCGCCCACGCCAACGGTTCGGCACATGCCTATCTGGGCAAGTCGATCCGTCGCATCGAAGATGACCGTTTCATCATCGGCGCTGGCCATTATACAGACGATATCAATATTGGCGGTCAGGCATATGGTCATTTCTTACGTTCGCCCCATGCCCATGCGCGGATCAATGGTATTGATCTGACCGCAGCACGCGGGATGCCGGGCGTTGTTGGTATTCTGACAGGGGCGGATCTGGCGGCAGATAAAATCGGCGGGCTGATCTGCGGCTGGACGGTAAATTCCAAAGATGGCACCCCGATGCAGGTGGGTGCCCACCCTGCCCTGGCACTGGATCACGTCCGCTATGTGGGCGATCATGTGGCATTGGTCGTGGCCGAAACTCCGGCACAGGCACGCGATGCTGCCGAAGCCATCAATGTGGACTATACCGTTCTGTCGGCAATCGTTGACACGGCACACGCAGCGGATGCCAGTGCGCCGCGGGTTCATGCCGAAATCGCTGGCAACAGCGCCTTCAACTGGGAGTTGGGAGACAGTGCTGCAACTGAGGCAGCTTTTGCTCGTGCGGCCCATGTCACACGTCTGGACATAATCAACAACCGTCTGATCCCCAATGCGATGGAGCCACGCGCAGCCATTGGCGATTATGATCGCGGCACGGGCGTGCATACGCTTTACACCACCAGCCAGAATCCCCATGTGGCGCGGCTGATCCTGTCGGCCTTTATCGGCGTTGCCCCTGAGCATAAACTGCGCGTGATCGCCCCTGATGTGGGCGGCGGTTTCGGCTCGAAAATTTTTGTCTATGCCGAAGAAACGGTTTGCGTCTGGGCAGCTCGTAAAGTTGGTCGCCCGGTGAAATGGACTGCAGCCCGTGATGAGAGTTTCCTGTCGGATGCCCATGGCCGTGACCATGTCACCCATGCAGAGCTGGCAACAGATGCAGCAGGCCGGATCACGGGCCTTAGGGTCAGGACAACCGCCAATCTTGGCGCTTATCTTTCAACCTTTGCTTCTGCTGTCCCGACATATTTATACGCAACCCTGCTTTCTGGCCAGTATGACATCCCCGCCATCCATACGTCGGTAAATGGGGTCTATACCCACACGGCCCCGGTGGATGCCTATCGCGGTGCCGGTCGTCCGGAAGCAACCTTTGTGGTGGAACGACTGGTTGAAACCGCCGCCCGCGAATTGGGCATTGATCCGGCTGAATTCAGACGCCGCAATTTTATCCGCACCTTCCCGCATCAGACGCCGGTCATCATGTCCTATGACATCGGTGGCTATGAAGCCAGTCTGGACAAGGCATTGTCGCTGATCGACTATGCGGGGCTTGCTGCGCGCAAAGCGCAGGCTACGGCCCGTGGCAAGCGTCTGGGTATCGGATTTTCAGCTTATATTGAAGCCTGCGGTATTGCACCATCTGCTGCCGTCGGTTCGCTTGGTGCCGGTGTCGGTCTTTGGGAATCCGCCGAGGTGCGGGTAAACCCAACCGGCAATGTCGAAGTGCTGACCGGATCGCACAGCCATGGTCAGGGGCACGAGACAACCTTTGCCCAACTGGTCGCGGACCGGCTGGGCATCGGCATGGATCAGGTCACGATTGTCCATGGTGACACTGACAAGGTGCAGTTCGGCATGGGTACCTATGGTTCGCGATCCGGTGCCGTGGGCATGAGCGCTATTGCCAATGCTGTCGATAAAGTGATTGCCAAGGCACGCAAGATCGCGGCACAGGTGATGGAAGCCGCCGTCGAAGATAT
>CAISDR010000462.1 GCA_903884125.1 uncultured bacterium | reverse complement strand
CCTCTGTGCTTGAACTGCGCCTGCAAAATCATCGCGATAATTATAGGATGGTGATCTTTTTGCTGGGGCTTGCCACCGCAATGGTGGCGGTGGCACATATTGCATCAAAATTGGAAGTAAACCAGACAGTTGGGTTTATCGAGCTTGCGGCGGCCTTGTGTATTACATCTCTTGCGATGATATCCGGGAATTGGGCCGCTGACCGTCTGGCCGAAGCGGGCGCCGCGTCGCTGGTGATTGCGGCATCTGTCGCAAATATATCCACAATACTTCGCGAACCGACATTGGTTGTTGGCAGTGATGGATATGGGCCACAATCAGTCCTTATTTGTGGGTTGGTCTTTTGCTCGGTGACTTTGCAGGCGCAGGTTTTCTGGACGACGTTGATGATTGCCAGTGTGATGGGTCTGGACTTTGCGATGCGCGGTGCAAATGGTGTCCGATTTGAGAGTCTGATGTTGCTCGCGACATCAGGTGTTATTGGCGTGTTTACCGGACGGCTTATACTGGACCTATTGAATCGCGGACAGGAATCGCTGGAAGATTTTTTCGTCGAGGCGCGTACCGACCTTTTGACGGGCATGCCCAACCGTAAATATTTCGAAGAGGCATTCACGCGTGAGCAGCATGGGGCAAGCCGCCAGGGCGTCTGGTTCGCGATTTGCCTGATTGATGTAGATTATTTCAAGTCTGTTAATGATCGGTTTGGCCATGCTGCAGGCGATGATATTCTGGTTGAGATGGCACAATTGTTTTCAGAGATCGTGCGAAAGTGGGATCTGACCGCCCGTTGGGGCGGCGAGGAATTTATTTTACTGCTGCACGAGGATGATACACGGGCAGCAGAGGCAGCAGCTGAACGCATCCGTATCGCGGTAGAGAATCACTGGTTTACACACAGCAAGGACCAGAAGCTTCGCGTTACAGTCAGCATCGGTATTGCTATGCATGATGGAAGCGAAGATCTGTCATCGATCGTCGAGCGTGCGGACAAGGCGCTGTTTCAATCCAAAAAATCGGGCCGCAACTGCACGACGGTTTGCGGCCAGGAATCGGTACTGATCAACTGGGACGAGTTCTGATCCTATCGGCTTTCAATGCCTAGTATCCGCGAAAGGTCACAAATTCCGAAAGATCGGCGCGTTGGGTGCGCAGCGTATTTATGGCAGCATCGGGATCCGCATAGCCCAGTGCCATGCCACAGAACAGCATATGTTCAGCCGGTACCGGCAGATACTCGCCCAGCGTTTTATACCATATCGCCCAGGCTTCCTGCGCGCAGGTGGCAAGGCCCATTTCGGTCGCCACCAGCATAACTGACTGGATGAACATACCCAGATCTGACCACTGGCCGGGTTGCATCTGACGATCAATAGAAAAAAACAAAGCCACAGGCGCGCCAAAAAATTCAAAATTTCGCGCAAACTGAATCAGCCGGCCCATCTTGTTGTCACGTGTAACACCAATCGTTGCGTATAAATCCTCGCCGGTTTTATAACGGCGCGCCTTGTAGGGTTCGGTCAGTTCGGGCGGATAGATATGATATTCACTTCCCTCGCCGCGTGGATTGTCGACCTGTTTTTCCCGAATGATCGCCTTGAGTCGGGCAAGATCTTCGCCTGTTACCACATGCACATGCCAGGGCTGCAGATTGCCACCGGACGGCGCGTATTTGGCAGCTTCCAGAATGGCGCGGATGACAGGTTCAGATACCGGTTTGTCCAGAAATGCCCGGGTGGAAATTCGCGTTTTCAGGGCATCAACCACGGTCATGGGAATATCCTTTGGCTTAGGACGTGGCCCCCGCTGATTGAACAGGTTCGGACCGCCTGTCAAAGCCTGTAGCATCACCACCATGCCACCATCAAGCTGATCGTGATGTCCGCGCAACCTGTCATGAGGACCAATTGACACTTTTCAGCGCGATCAAAAATACAACGGCAGCGCAGCTTTTGACGAGAGCGGCAGCGTTAGGACTTGATCTTGTCATTCCCCCGCGCTGCCTGTCATGCGGGATATCGATTGCCCGTGGCGGTGATGTCTGCTCGGCCTGCTGGCGCACCCTGACCTTTATTGACCGTCCGATCTGTAATCGCTGTGGCCTGCCATTTGAAATTGATATCGGACCTCAGGCCCTGTGTGCGCCATGTCTTGGCACTTCAGGCCGGGTGACCAAGTTTCGTGCAGCCCTGGCCTATGACGAGGCCAGCAAACAACTGGTCCTGCCATTTAAGCACGCGGACCGGCTGGATTGTGCACCAGCCTTTGCGCGCTGGATGGCCCGCGCCGGGGCCGAACTTTTGGGACGATCCGATCTGATCACAGCAGTACCGCTCCATTCCAAACGGCTTCTGGCGCGTCGGTATAATCAGGCTGCGGTACTGGCACTGGCCATTGGCGCCGAGACCGGGGTCCCGGCTGTGCCGGACCTGTTGGTGCGCATTCGCGCAACGCCGTCCCAGGGGGGGCTGTCACATGAAGGGCGACGCCAAAATGTCCGTGGTGCCTTTGCCCCCAATCCGAGCCGGATCGACCGGATAAAGGGGGCCCGTATCCTGATTGTCGATGATGTGCATACGACCGGGGCCAGTCTGGAAGAAGCGGCACGGACGCTGGTCGGGGCCGGGGCCATACAGGTCGATGCATTGACATTGTGCCGGGTCGTGCGGGCCACTGACATGGGCTAGAAATTGGCACAGCGCGAAAAGTGCTGCGACCAATTTGACCTTCGCTTCGGGTGCGATGCACGCTAAGTTGCTCGTATTGCCATGGGGTGCAAAAGCACCGGAACATCGGCCATGGCACGGCAGGAGATCGACCGGCGTGAAGATTTGGGTATTTGGGGCGGCTGCCGCCGCAGTCCTTGCGCTGGGCGTTGGTGGTTACGCGTTGAGCGAATGGCGCTGGCTGGAATCCACTGATAATGCCTATGTGGGTGGTGATATCGAGCCGATCAGCGCCAAGATCGCCGGTTATGTGGCCGAAGTACCTGTCACTGACAATCAGACTGTTTCACCGGGCGATGTACTGGTCCGCCTGGACCGGCACGAATTTGAGGCAAGGTTTGCCCAGGCACAGGCCGCCTACGATAATGCAACCGCCAATCTGGGCAATCTGAATGCTCAGGCCGAGGCCCAGGCAGCCCAGATCCGGGCAGCCGAGGCCGAAAGCGCGTCTGCACAGGCCGAAGCCCGTCGGGCCCGACTGGACCGCGACCGCTTTCAATCACTTGCCCGCGCTGACAATGTTTCGCGCCAGCGGCTGGAGACGGTCGAAGCCGATCTTGCAAAGGCAACTGCGGCAGTTTCCCGGGCCCAGGCGGCCATCGGCGCGGCGCAGGGTCAGTTGCAGGTCATCGAAACGTCAAGACCGGCACGCGCTGCACTGGTGGCACAGGCTCAGGCAACCCTTGATCTGGCCGCCGATGATCTCAAGCACACTGAGATCCTGGCCGGGCAGGCGGGCATCGTCGGACATAAATCCGTGGTGCCGGGACAATATGTGCGTCCTGGCGGTGTATTGATGTCTGTTGTGCCAATTATGAACGTTTTTGTTGATGCCAATTTCAAGGAAACCCAGTTGACGCAGATGGCACCGGGGCAGTCCGTGCGGTTGCGCATTGATGCCTATCCGGATGTGACGCTGACCGGCGAGGTGGTATCGCTGGCACCTGCATCAGGTGCGCTGTTTTCGCTACTGCCGCCGGAAAATGCGACGGGCAATTTCACCAAAGTGGTGCAACGGGTGCCCGTGCGCATCAGGTTTACCGATCAGGGCGTGCTGGCGGGTAAATTGCGACCCGGCCTGTCGGTTCAGGCCGTGGTGGACACACGGACCGGCCCGAAAAAGTCGCAATGACCGGCGCAGGCACCCCAGAGATTACGGCGGCGGATACCCCCGAGCCCGTAACCATGCGGACATCGATTGGTCTTTTGGACCAGCGCACAGGGGCCGAGCGCACGCGATTATGGATTGGTTTTCTGGGTGTCATCATCGGCATGTTCATGGCGATCCTGGACATTCAGATCGTTGCCTCGTCGCTATCAGAAATTCAGGCAGGACTGCTGGCAGCACCCGATGAAATTTCCTGGGTGCAAAGTGCCTATCTGATTGCCGAGGTTATCATCATGCCGCTGACCGGGTGGCTGACATCCGTGCTGTCGACCCGGATTCTTTTTGCCATTTCGTGTTTTGGTTTCACGCTGGCATCGGCAGGCTGTGCCTTTGCCTGGAACATCGAAAGCATGATCGTTTTCCGTGCCCTGCAGGGGTTTCTGGGCGGCACCATGATACCCGTGATGTTTTCAAGTTCCTTTGTAATTTTCGGTGGCCGGCGATCAGGCATGGCATCAATGATCCCTGCACTGGTCATCACCTTTGCCCCGACCATGGGACCAACTTTGGGTGGCTGGCTGACCGCCACATTTTCGTGGCACTGGCTTTTTCTGATCAATCTTGGACCGGGGATTTTGGTCACGATCATGATTCTGACATGTCTGGATATTGACCGGCCGAATTTCAAACTGGTGCGTCAGTTTGATTATCTGGGATTTCTGTCCATCGCTGGCTTTTTGGGGTCGCTGCAATATGTTCTGGAAGAAGGTGCAAAAAAAGACTGGTTCCAGTCGGATCTGATATTGGGCCTGACCATGATATCAACGGTTTCCGGCGTTTTCTTTTTTTATCATTCGCTGACCTATAACCGGCCGATTGTGAATCTGCGTGTCTTCAAGAATTCTGATTTTGCAGTAGGGTGTGCGATTGTTTTTGCCCTGGGTTTTATTCTTTACGGCTCGACATTTCTGATCCCGCTTTATTGCGCGCGCGTATTGCATTTCAATTCGTTTGATATCGGCACGATCATGGCGGTAACGGGGGCGGCACAAATGGCTGGCGGATCCATGTCATCCATGCTGATCCGGCGAGCTGACGTGCGGGTGGTGCTGGGCATTGGCCTGGGGCTTACAATCATCGCCCTTTATCTGAATTCCGGTCTGACCGCCTTGTCCGGAACCGGCGACATGGTGATTGCCCAGATCCTGCGCGGGCTGGGTTATATGTTATGTGCATTTCCATCAAACATGATTGCGATGGGGAATCTGCCGGTGGATCAGATTCGGGGCGCGTCTGGCCTATTCACCCTTGTGCGGAATCTGGGCGGGGCCATCGGACTTGCAATATTGAATACACAACTGATCGCACGCCAGAGCCTTCATATTTCGCGACTGTCAGACATGGTCAATGATGGGCGCGGATCCATTTCAGCGGCGGTCGAAGGTCTAGGTGCCTATATCAATGACCGGGTCGGCGGGACCATCGATGGGTCACTGGCCGCGATCAAAATGATGCAGGGCCTGACACAGGTTCAGGCAGCAGCCCTTACCTTTGCCGATATGCAGATGATGATGACCGGTGTTTGTGTAGCAGCGTTATTCTGCCTGTTTTTGGTGCGCCGCCTGCCGCCGGTGAATGCCGCTGTCCCTGACGAGCATTGAGCCAGATGCTTGGCGAAAGCCTTGCCTATGGCTCCAGTTCGCTGTCCCAATAAAGATAGTCCATCCAGCTTACATGCAGGTGATTGGGTGGAAACAGACGCCCGTTGCGCTGAAGGTCTGATACGGCCGGACGGATCGGTTCGTGGGCGGGAAACATGCCGATTTCATAGGGCATATGCCCGCCTTTGCGCAGATTGCAGGGTGCACAGGCTGTGACCACATTTTCCCAGGTCGTCTGACCACCGCGTGATCGGGGGATCAGGTGGTCAAAGGTCAGATCATCCCGGTCGCCGCAATACTGACAGGAAAACCGGTCTCGCAAGAACAGGTTGAAACGTGTGAAAGCTGGCTCGCGTGCCGGCTTCACATAGGTCTTCAGCGATACAACCGACGGCAGACGCATCTCAAAGGAGGGCGAACGAACAATGGTTTCATATTCCGAGACAATATTGACCCGGTCGAGAAACACCGCCTTGATCGCTTCCTGCCAGGACCAAAGCGAAAGGGGAAAATAGGACAAGGGCCGATAGTCGGCATTAAGCACGAGAGCCGGACACGAGTCGGGCGCCACGTGAATGGTCATGGGCTGCAACCCCATTGAATACATGGACTTAAAGTCGATCTGGGATGAACCGGGACCAAAGGCTGCATGCCACGGAAAAGCGGCCAGGCCATCGGGCCTGCAACCGACAAAACAGCGAGGTCGAATCGCGTTCTCATGCCCCTAGCATACACAATTATCCGTGACTGCAAGATGACGGTATTTGAACCCCGGCAATAGCATACCGTTCCGTTCATTCTTATGGCTTTTCTATTTATAGGTTGATCACCACCGGGGAATCAGACAGTCTTTCCAGATTGTTACCAGCAGCCGGGCGGAACGCATCATGGCAACCATGTCACCGGATACACCGCTTTCAGGGCAGGGTCCCGGTGTTCTCACACAGGTGCGGGGCGACCGATTTTTTCGCACATTGGGCTGGATATTTCTTGCAATAGCAGTGCTGGGTTTCCTGCCCACTTACTGGATTCCAGTTGCCAAAGGCACCTTTGGCGGACGCAATATTCTGCATCTGCACGGCATATTAATGTTCTGCTGGGTGTCATTATATGTGTTTCAGACGCATCTGATCGGCAGCGGCAGGGTCGGAAGCCATCGCGCCTGGGGGATCACGGGTGTAGCACTGCTCAGTGCAATTGGTGCGACCATCGTCGTCAGCGCCCTTAATTCCATAACTAAAGCGGAATCAATCGGCATGGGCGATCAGGCCCGTGCCTTTTCGCTGGTATCTCTGGGTGGCGCGGCCTTTATCGGCGGTTTTGTGGGTTTAGCCATTGCCTATTCAAAATATCCGGACTGGCACAAACGCCTGATGGCGCTGTCCTTTGTCCTGCT
>CAISDR010000461.1 GCA_903884125.1 uncultured bacterium | reverse complement strand
GCCCCGGGTTCAATGTAGCAATGCAGTCGAAATAGGATTGCAAGTCGGATGGACAATCTGGGTCAAACCGCCGGGACCAAACCCGTGCAATCCCGCTGCGGGCTTCAAGGGTCTTGAACGCTTCAACAGATGCCAGGTCATAGACACCGATTCCTGCATGGGTGTCCATGATCATGAATGGTTTGGGTTTGGCTGCTATCAATTCCAGTAGCATGCTCAAAACCGCATGTTTGACCACATCGGCAAAATTGCCCGCATGAAAGACGTGGCGATAGTTCATTCAGAAAATCCTGACTGTCGGCCGGTTGTTGTCCAACCGAAAGGCCATTGTCCCCCAATGACCCGCCTTATATGTTGGTTGAGTGATGAATCCTTGGTCGGAACCAGAGATTCGGCCCCCCAGACCAAAGAGAACAATTGTCCACCATGAACCTACGATTTCTTGCCTTAGGCATCCTGATCCTTTGCTTATGCGCATTTCGGGTCATGGATATAGCCTATGCGGCAACACCCGGCCTTGCCAATCTTGCAATTGAATCCATTGAACCGGATGCAGAACGTGATTCACCGAGTATCTGCATCACGTTTTCCAGCCCACTGGAACGCCAGGTCCGTACGAATTTTGAGGACTATATCAAGCTTGAACCAAAAGCGGACCTGACCTTTGAGGTCAGCGGTCGCAAGCTGTGCGTCAGCGGCCCGGTTCATGGTCGGACATATAGCCTGACCATCAAGCGCGGGCTGCCTGCCCGTCTTGGCGCCACTCTGGCGCAGGACCGTACGATCAGTGTTCAGTTCGATGATCGAAAGCCATCGGTGGCGTTTCGCCCCGGCGGCTATGTCCTGCCGCAGACAGGACCAAGGCAACTGGTCGTTCGCACTGTTAATGTGCGCGAAGTCCGGGTGCGGATCATGCGCATTCCAGAACGCGGTCTTTCTAGTGTTTTAGGCAGTCGGACCAATCTCGGCAATCTGTCCAGTGCTGATGCCGAAGATCTGGCTAATCGTGCGGGCGAGGAAGTGTTCAGGGGGCAATTGTCTATTATTGAAGCGCCCAATCGTGCCATTGAAACCGGCCTGTCGCTGGAAGAAGCGCTCGCCAATGCCGGTCCCGGTCTTTTTGTTGCCATCGCAGATCGTAAGGGGCCAAAGCCATCAAATGCCCGGAATGCGGCGCAATGGTTTGTCATTTCTGATATGGGCCTTGTCAGCATTGTGAACAAGGATGCGCTGCATGTGGCCGTGCGCAGCCTTAGTTCGGGCAAACCGATCACCGGTGCAAATCTGGATCTGATCGCCCGTAACAACAAGGAACTGGGCCGTGCTGTCTCTGGCCCTGACGGTATGGCACGGTTTGACGCCTCGACACTTAAAGGCGCAGGCGGCAATGCCCCCCTTGCGGTGTTTGTGAACAATGGCGAATCCGATTTCAGTTATGTGGCGCTGGATGCACCCAGCCTCGATCTTGGAAACGAAGATGTAAGCCGGGCCAATGCCAGCAAGATCGGAACAGATGCTTATAGTGGCTATCTGGCCCTATCCGCAGATGAAATTGCTCCGGGCGAAAAATTACATGTCGTAGCGATCGTTCGTGATGATCAGGGGCGTGCACTGGCGGGCGTACCTGTCTTGATCAGCCTGTTCAGACCTGATGGCGTTGAAGCGCAGCGGATCAACATTCCTGATCTGTCCTCAGGATCGGGCCGGATCAGTTTCCAATTACCGCGCAACGCGATGGAGGGGCTTTGGCGGGTGACTGGCACGATCGGGCCGAGGCGACTTTTGCTGACTGAAGCGCACTTCACCATGATTGATCCAAGACCGGTACATGTATTGCCCCGCCTTATGGCACCGGATGTGATTGGCCTGGGGCGAGAAGCGACAATTGGTATTGCGGCCAGCTATATTGACGGAGGTCCAGCGCAGGGATTATCGGCAACTGGCGAGGTTAATATTGCCCCGTTTGATATTATGAAGACCGGTCTGGAAGGTTTTTCATTCGGCCGCGCCGGTGTTCAAAGCGATGCAAGGCGTATCGACCTTGGTACAAGGGTTCTGGACGCAAAAGGCGCCGCAAATATAGCATTAAGAATTTCCGCAGGTGACCTCCCTGTTTCATCACGCCCGCTGGAAGCGCAACTGCGTGTGTCGGTGATTGATCCAAACGGTCGTGCGATTGAAAGCCGCCATCGCCTTGCCATCGAAGGGGCCAATCCTGTTTTAGGCCTGAAGCCATTATTTTCCTACGGTGTCATTGCCGAGGGTGCACCAGCCAGTTTTGAAGTTATCGCTGTTGAAGGTGCCGGACGCCTCTTAGATCGTAATGCCATTGGTTATGAAGTTGTGGCCGAGGAGACGGACTATCAATGGCTTGAGCGCGATGGCGCATGGACATGGCGCGAACTTACCCGCGACCGCCGCATTGTTGCAGGCAGCCTGAACCTGAAGGCGCAAGGGCCGTCTATCATCACGACACCGCCCTTATCTCAGGGGCGCTATCGTGTAGTGGTGTTTGATCCGATCACGGCTGTGGATACGGCGTTGAAGTTTCGCGCAGGCAGCTGGTCCATCCCGGTATCAGGACAATCACCGGATCGTGTGGCCGTCAGTATCGATGCAGCAACCTACAAGGCTGGTGATAACGTCCGCATAACGATCAAGCCGCCGTTTGATGCCCAGATTTCTGTCATGCTGGCAGATCGTGATATTCGCGAGGTCCGCAACATGGCCATGCCCGCCGATGGTGGCGAGGTCAATTTGAAACTGCCCACAGACCTGCGTGGTAATCTGCAAGTGCTGGTTACAGCCTATGGCGATCCATCCCGCCTCAAAGGCGTACAGGCGGCCCGTGCAATCGGCATCGGGCGTATCTTGGTTGACGATCCAGCGCGTCGTCTGGCGATCAATCTTGCACTGCCGGACAAGCCCGTTAACACGGGGCATATTTCAATACCCGCGGCAATTACCAATCTGGCAGAAGCCGAGAGCGCCATCATCTATGCTCGGGCAATTGCATTGGATGATGACAAGGATGCGCCCGACGCATGGACCCCAACCCGACAATGGCTGGGTAATGACCATGCACCGGCCCAATTTGCCGATACCTATGACCGGCTGATAGATTCACGCGGTGTAACCCGCGGTCAATTGCGGACGTGGAGCGATCCATCACCCGGAGACAGTCTGGCGGTACCGGATTCCGCGCTGGGCGATCTGAAAAAGGCACCTGCTGTTGAACGCACCAGCCTGATCAATGCGCCGCCGACACTGCCGCCGTTGGTCAATGCACGCGCGCATTATCGGCCAGCTCAGTTCATGGGGCCTGTGAACGTAAATGGCGGCATTGCAGATTTAGGGTTTGATCTGCCCGGTGGTGCTGGCAAATGGCGCATCGAAGTGATTGCGATAGCCGGTGATCGTATGGGCGATGCTGCGGGCATCTTTGAACAGACCAAGGCAGACGGTATTGAATTGCTGACCCCCAGCTATCTTGCGCCGGGAGATGAATTTGTGCCGGACATCCGCTTAGGCGCAGGCAGTGGCATACCGGTTGCGGCAATCTTGGCCACAAAGGGTGCTGCCGACGACACCGTTACACAGAAACTTGCGACCAATGCGGTAACTGACAAAAAGCAAGCCCACGCTGCGCTCAAAGCAATCAGGGCGCCAGCAAAAGGTGGCGCGGTCAGCCTGTTTCTGGGCACAGGGGCGGAAACAAACGCACTGGATATTGCAAAGCCTGATCGGATAATTCCAATCCGTCAGACTTCCCTGCCCGTGGTAAGGCATGAAGCCATTGTTATTCAGCCAAAACGTTCCAGTACGACATCATCGGGAATCCAGTCAGCGGCCAGTGCAGCGGCAACATCCGCAAATCCGCTTGCCACCCGCGATCTGGGTTTATTTGGCGCTGCCGGACTGGACTGGTCCGGGTTGTTGCGCGCAGTTGGCGCCAGCGATCCTCAGGACCCGATTGATATGGTATTGGCCATCGCGCCGGTATTGGTTGCCAATGACCTGGGACGGGTTCCTGGCTTCAACTATGCAGAGCGTGACCGATCCCGAATGGACGAGATCATCGCTGGCCTTGCGGAAAGCCAGCACGCGGATGGATCATTCGCGCTGGTTGCAGGTAGCGACGACGGCGACGACTGGGCCAGTGTTTTATGCGTGGACGTGCTGGCTCGGGCCCGCGATCGGAATTACACGGTGCCGCCTGCCGCTCTTGAACGGGGACTAAAACGTCTTGCCGGACTTAGCAACAGCCCGGATCATTCATTAAATGCGCGCGCCTATGCGCTTTATGTTCTGGCGCGTATGCGGGCTATCGAACTGACAGAGGCGCAAAGTTTTGCAGACACAAGCCTGCCAAAATTAAGCGGACCGCTGGCGCGGGCTCATGTGGGGGCTGCAATGATGATCCTGGGTGACCGGGATCGGGCGCGCCGTGTCTATGCGGGAACTGGCCCGTCAGATCGGACAATCGTACAAAAGCCTGATCCGGATGCGCCGCTACGCGAATTGGCGGGTGCATTGGCATTAGGCGTTGAACACAGGATATTGCGCGCTGACGAATGGCAACCGGTCGCCGATATGGTTGCAGCCAGGGCCGAGCGCACATCCATCCTTTCTGCCGAAGAGAAGATTGCAATTGTTCAGGCAGCGCCTGCGCTGCTGCATCGTGGCGGTACAGTCCTGGT
>CAISDR010000460.1 GCA_903884125.1 uncultured bacterium | reverse complement strand
GATTTGGCCGATCCCGCCAGGCCGAAAATTGCCGCCTATTTTGTTCCGAAATTTGCAGAACCGAAATCTAATACTGGCTCCACTGAGGTTGTATTTAGAACAACCGGCTTTGGACCGCCGAGCCACGGAATTTATGTCGAGTGGGATCGCCATTTGATATGGTTGTTCACAAATCACGGCATGTATGCCGTCTCAAGTCCTGTTTTAGGTAAACCAATCAGCGGCGTGCCGAAAGGGAAAGCACGATAGTTTTCAATGAACCCCTTTCGTCTATCCATTATTGCGTTTGAGGTCGCGCTGCGATGATGGCGATGCCTCAACAGCGTCACGCAACCAGCCTCGACGGAGACCCAGAGCGTTGGATCGGCCAATCGCGTCTTCGGTGTGAAGATGATCGCCTTGTCAGGGGCAACGGGTGCTTTGTTGATGATATAAAGCCGGAGACCTGTGCCTATGTCATTTTCGTGCGGAGCCCGGTCGCATCGGCGGAAATTAAATCGGTTGATAAGGCCGCCGCGCGCGCTGCCAGGGGTGTGCTTGCCGTTCTAAGTGCTGAGGACTTTGGTGACATTTCCGGCGCTGCGGTGAATCCGGTCGTCGAAGGCATGCAGTTAGTCGAATTCACCGTATTGGCCAGGGATCGCGTGTCAGCTGTTGGTCAACCTGTCGCGATGGTCATTGCCGAGACATTGGCTCAGGCTATTGATGCGGTTGATTTGGTAGCGATTGACTATCACGCATGTGAACCGGACCCAGGCGGCGCGGGATTCGCACATAGATCGACCCTTGGGGATTGCGACTCGGCCTTTTCAAAGGCAGTCGTTATTGCATCGGTTTGCGTTCAGCATGCCCGACTTGCCCCAATGTCGCTGGAACCGCGTGCGGTTGTTGCCGATTATGATCGCGCGCAGGGAAATTTTACGATTTGGCTATCTACCCAAACCCCCTGGCGTGCCCATGCGGAACTTTCGCGAATATTAGGTCTGGCCCCTGCACGCGTGCGGGTCGTCGCACCTGATGTGGGCGGATCTTTCGGGGGCAAGGCGTCAATATATCCAGAGGAAGTGGCCGTTGCCTGGGCCAGTATTGCTTTGGGTCGGCCATTAAAATGGTGCGCCACTCGAAGCGATGAATTCCTGGCGGCGACCCATGGCCGTGGCGGAACCCTGCGCGGTAAGTTGGCGCTGGCCGACAACGGAAAATTTTTAGGCTTAAAGGCCGAACTTGATTTTCCGCTGGGAAACTGGATGCCGTTTAGCGCGGCGATCCCGGGGTCAAATGCAGCCAGAATTTTACCGGGCCCCTATCAGGTCGGCTCGGTAGAGATTAATGTGACTGGGCGGATCACACCCCATGCACCGATTGGGATTTATCGGGGTGCAGGTCGACCGGAAGCAGCTATGTTGATGGAGCGACTGGTTGACGAAGCGGCGAGGCTATTAGGTATGGACCCGCTCAAACTTCGCTCGATCAACCTGATACCTCCCGAGCTATTGCCTTATGCAACCCATGCTGGAGAGATAATCGATTCCGGCGACTTCCCAAAGGCCCTGCGTGAGGTCGCTGAACTAAGCGACTATCCTGCGCTTTGCACGCTTCGCGACGCCGCCCGGCTCAAAGGAGAAATTTCTGGCGTAGGGCTTGGCGTCTATATCGAGCCTTGTGGTCGCGGGTCTGAATCGGCCGCAATTCGATTAAGGCACGACGGCATAATTGTTGTTGCCACCGGATCAACTGCCCAGGGTCAGGGACGCGAAACCGCCTTTGCGCAAATCGCGGCAGACGCGATTGGTGTCAGCCCTAATAATATTCAGATCATTCACGGCGATACGGATTTGACCCTTCCGGGCGTTGGGGCGCTGGCCAGCCGGTCAACCGCCATTGGCGGCAGTGCTGTGCTAATGGCTGGCGGTCAATTTAAAGCCAAGGTGGCGCAAGAGCTTGGGGCGTACTTTAATTGCCATCCCGACGAGGTCGTAATTGATCATTTCGGGTGCCGACAGCGAAGCACACTTTCTGCCGGTTTGTTATGGGCTGATATTGCGGCCGCTTGCGACGATGGTCGTCTTTGCGGTGACAATTTTAACGTTAAGATCGACTATCAAGCTGATGGCGAGGCTTGGTCAAGCGGCGCCTGCCTGGCAGCGGTTGCGATTGATCGCGACACCGGCAATGTCCAAGTCAAAAAACTCACCTGGGTTGATGATGCCGGGTCCGTCATAAATCCTATGCTGGTCAAAGGGCAATTGTTAGGTGGCATGGCTCAAGGCATTGGCGAGGCTTTAATGGAAAGTCTTGTCTACGACAATGAGGGTCAATTGATAACTGGCTCGCTCTTGGACTATGCGGTTCCAAAAGCGCAAGATGTACCACCCATTCACATCCACAAGATCGAAACTATTTCGCCCTCAAATGCGCTGGGCGTTAAGGGCGTTGGCGAGGCTGGGTGCATCGGTATCCCTGCGGCGGTGGCAAATGCAGTGCATGATGCCCTTCGTCCACTTGGCGTACATCATGTCGACCTCCCAATGACCGGGGCCCGGATCTGGGAAGCAATCCAGAGGGCAACCAAGATCGACCAGGAAGGGCAACAATAGATGAAGTGGGATCGCGCCGTTGCAAAGCAATTCGCACGTCAGACACTGACTGGAATTTGGGCGGCGGCCCTGACACCCTTTAAAGCTGACGGCAGCTTTGATGAACCAGGATTTCGCGCCAACATTCACCACTGGATCGGTGACCTTGGGATCAATGGTCTGTTTATTGGTGGCAAGCAAGGTGAATTTTTCTCGATGTCGGTTGCAGAACGCAAACGCTTATTCGAGATTGCTGTAGCTGAATGTGGCAGTGCGGCCGGTACGATCCTGTCATGTTCAGATCAGAACATGGATACTGTGATTGAATTGGCTCGCCATGCCCAATCCATCGGGTCAGGTCTTATTGTTGTTCATGCGCCGGTGTTGCATTTCCAAACTGCTCAGGATCAAACGCTTCTGAATTATTATCAAAGGATTGCAAAAGAAATTGATATAGGTATCGCCCTTTGGAGTCACCCTGATTCCGGATATCTGATGAGCCCTGAGTTATGTGCGGAGCTGGCCCAGATCCCCAATGTGGTTGCGATCAAATACAGCGTGCCACGCGAGATGTATGTGAAGCTTCAAGAGTTGGCCGGCGACCAATTGATTATCTCGACAGCCTCTGAAGATGAGTGGCTCGATAATATCATTGATTTGGGATGGCGCTGTTATCTGTGCTCGAATACGCCTTTTCTAATTCAAACAAAGCTGGATCGCCGAATGCATGATTATACTGCGCTGGCCATTGCCGGAAGAATTGAAGAAGCGCGGCGGGTGCGAGACAGCCTGACACCGGTGCGAGAAGCCATTCGCCGAACCAAACCTCGCGAAAAGCCCCATGGGCATGCAAAATATTGGCAAGATCTTTTGGGTCAAGATGGCGCATTTGTACGTCCGCCTTTGCTCGACCTTACCCAAGCTGAAAAGTCCGAAGTACGCGCAGCATTTGCCGGTTGCGGGCTGGCGGTCAACCGGTGACGTCGCCATCCGAAGCACCTGCTAAAGCGCCTTCAATTGATTCAATTGTCGCGCGGGAATCCGGGCTTCAGCGGCGCCTCTCCGTTGGTCAGCTATCAATGATCGCCATCGGGGGCGCTATCGGAACCGGGCTTTTTTTGGGCAGTGGATTTGCTATCGGCTTTGCAGGGCCTGCTGTTCTTCTGAGCTATGCCATTGGCGGGGGGATCGCGCTTCTGTTGATGGGCTGCCTTGCGGAAATGGCCGTCGCCCATCCAACCAGTGGATCTTTTGGTGCCTATGCCGAACATTATGTCGCGCCGTGGTTTGGCTTTTTAGTACGCTATTCCTATTGGTCGTCGATCGTATTGGCTGTGGGTACAGAGGTGACCGCGATTGCCATCTATATGCGGTTTTGGTTCCCTGAAATTCCAGGTGTGATTTGGATCACGGGCGTGTCCGGTGCGTTGATTGCCATCAACGCGGCCAGCGTTAGTGCCTTTGGGTTTGTTGAGTATATTTTTTCAATGGTGAAAATAATAGCAATCATTGCATTTATCATTTTGGGTATTGGTCTTGTTGCAAACGCAGGTGAAAGCTCTGCGGTCGGTATAGCGAACTATACAGCCTTTGGCGGATTCTTTCCCAATGGCGTTTGGGGCATGTGGGTCGGCGTTATTGTTTCAATATTCAGTTACCTGAGCATTGAAATGATTGCTATCGCAGCTGCCGAGGCGCGCGAGCCGGAGCGTGCGGTTGTGGCGGCCTTTCGTGCCACGCTGTTCCGATTGGTATTTTTTTATTTGGCGACACTGGCTTTGACACTGATGATCATTCCCTGGACACAAGCAGGTAATGGCGAGAGCCCCTTTGTGCGGGTAATGGCCCAGACGGGTGTGCCGGGTGCAGCCGGAATTTTCAATTTTATCATTTTGGTGGCCGCCATATCTGCAATGAATAGTCAGCTTTACGTCACAACTCGTATGATGTTCAGCCTGTCGCGTGCCGGTTATGCACCGGTTGTTTTTGGCCATATCAATCAAAGTGGCGTACCGGTAAACGCCTTGTGGCTGTCAAGTCTGGGTATTGCTGTGGCAGTAGCGCTAAATGCTCTTTTGCCCAATGAATCGTTTCTTCTGATGATGTCAATTTCCATGTTTGGGGCGATGTTCACCTGGGCAGGGATTTTTGCTACACATATTGCTTTCCGGCAAAAAGTGGATCCGCTGCTGCTCCGGTTTCGTATGTGGGGCTATCCGTATACCTCTTTCGCGGGTCTTACGCTGATGGCTGCGGCACTAATGACAACAGCATTTGTTGCCGAGTTCCAGCTCACATTGGCCTATGGTGTGCCATTTATTGCGGTCCTATTAATTGTGTATTTCGCGTATATTAAAAAGCGTCTGAAGTAAGTAACAAGTTGGTTTTAATTTCGTCCGTGATTTTCTGCGGGCTGTTTTCGCTTCCCACGGCGGAAGTAGACGACGCGGCCAGTTTGTTTGCCGCCAGACTGGCGACCGTCCATGGTCATGGTGGCGCCCGCCCAAATTTTATTGCTCTTGCCCTTGCCCTTGCCCTTGCACTTGGCTTTGCCCTGGTCTAAGTCCGCAATGGCCGTAGCCGATATCGCGCAATTACCTGCACCTTCTGATTGCGCCGCTGCGGGTAATTATTCCGCCAAAAAATCCGTATCGCCCAGGCTAGCATTAGAAAAGGGCAGCACGACCTTCACCGCTCCATTCAGCGATGATCGCGCAGTGGTAAGCGGGCTAGTATGGATGAGTTTTGGCGTCATTCGCGTGATTTTGTATCTGATGTTGAATTGGCTGCGAACACCCTTGGATGCGAGCAGATGCGTAATCAACAAGCAGGCAGCTCAATTCGCAGCCCCAGTGCCGTGTCCGATCATAGGTCAAAAAGGGCTGCTATTGTCGCCCTGTCCGTTACTTGCAAACATGTAGTGGATCAAGATATGCACATCAGTGCAGATTTATGCAGAAGGGGTTCATAGCCTTATGTCATCACTGGATACACCAGCGCCGTTTCAGGACATACGCGAAGCCGTACGCGACCTGTGTTCCCAGTTTCCGGACGAATATTTCAGGAAAGTCGACAAGGCACGTGCCTATCCGGAGGCCTTTGTGGAAGCGCTGACCAAAGCGGGCTGGCTGGCAGCGCTGATACCGGAGGAGTTTGGTGGATCGGGTCTGGGGCTAATGGAAGCCTCGGTCATTATGGAAGAGATCAACCGTTCAGGTGGCAATAGTGGTGCCTGTCACGGGCAGATGTATAATATGGGAACACTGCTCAGGCATGGGTCTGATGCCCAGAAAAAGCGGTATCTGCCAAAAATCGCCTCCGGCGAGTTACGTCTTCAGTCCATGGCGGTGACCGAACCGACCACGGGCACAGACACGACAAATCTGAAAACCCGCGCGGTAAAAAAGGGTGACAAATATGTGGTCACTGGCCAGAAAGTCTGGATCAGCCGCATTCAGCATTCCGACCTGATGATCCTTCTGGCGCGCACGACACCGGTTGACGAGGTCAAAAAGCGCTCTGAAGGTCTGTCGATCTTTATCGTCGACGTGGCTGATGCCTTGGCCAATGGCATGACGATCCAGCCGATTGAGAATCTGGTCAATCATGAGACCAATGAAGTGTTCTTTGAGGAACTGGCAATACCTGCCGAAAATCTGATTGGTCAGGAAGGGCGCGGGTTCAAATATATTCTGGACGGGCTGAACGCCGAACGCACCCTGATTGCTGCCGAATGTATCGGGGACGGATACTGGTTCATTGACCGCGCCACCGCATACGCCAGGGGCCGCGTGGTGTTTGACCGCCCCATCGGCAAGAACCAGGGTGTACAGTTCCCGATTGCTGATGCCTATATGGAAATCCGCGCCGCCGATCTGATGCGGTATAAAGCGTGCGAACTGTTTGATGCCCACCTGCCCTGTGGAGCTGAGGCAAACATGGCCAAGCATCTGGCGGCCAAGGCATCATGGGAAGCGGCCAATGTCTGCCTGCAAACTCATGGCGGCTTT
>CAISDR010000459.1 GCA_903884125.1 uncultured bacterium | reverse complement strand
GCTGAAAGCATCTAAGCGGGAAGCTCCCCTCGAAACCAGTAATCCCTATCAGAGCCGTGAGAGACCATCACGTTGATAGGCCGGGTGTGGAATTGCAGTAATGCAGGAAGCTAACCGGTACTAATCGCTCGATCGGCTTGAATTTTTGGAGCCCGTCAGGATCTTCGGATCTTGGCAGGTGCCACGCGCAGCGGTGATTGCGTTGTTCCGTCTATCTGATCGCTCATCATTGAATTTCCTTGTGTCACAAAAACAACGAACGTTCTCAAAGGACGTTCCTATGCTTCGACGACCTGGTGGCTATAGCGAGGAAGCCACACCCGATCCCATCCCGAACTCGGCCGTGAAACTCCTCAGCGCCAATGGTACTTCGTCTCAAGACGCGGGAGAGTCGGTCGCTGCCAGGTCTTCCAAGCATATGAATGCGAATGGACACACAAAGGATACAAAACCCTATTCATGCATGGGCCGTGCAATGGCCTCGTACGCGATCTTTAAGGTGACGCGGGGTGGAGCAGCCCGGTAGCTCGTCAGGCTCATAACCTGGAGGTCATAGGTTCAAATCCTATCCCCGCAACCACCGAAAGTTCTAAAGCCGTGCCAGGTAACACTGGTGCGGCTTTTGGCGTTGTGGAACAAGCCCAAATAAAAAGTAAGCGGTGGTTCTGCGACACCTTGAAGCTGGTGTCGATGGCGGTATGAACTGAGGTTAGTTTCAACCTCGGATTTAACCCTATGATTAACCCGGAGCATGACCTGAAGACCTCACGTCGTCGGATTGAGGTGCTTTTGGGCGATCCACAGCGTCGCGAATGGACACGGGCTGATAAGGGCCGGATTGTCGCCGAGAGTTTGGCGCCGGGCGCATGCATCTCGGAAGTTGCCCGGCGATTTGATCTTCGTCCACAGCAATTGTTCGCTTGGCGGTATGAGGCGAAGAAGGGGCTGTTGGTTTTACCGGACCTCGGCTGTGGAGTGGCAACCAGAGAGCCACCACCTGCATTTGTCCCGGTGGTCGTGGAGGATAGCGCAACATCACTCAAGCAAGTGGCACCCAAGAGCAAGCGGATGGCTCCCCAGACGATTGAGATTGATCTTGGTGGTGCGGTTGTTCATGCCACTGCCGGGATCAAGATGGACTTCCTGGCTGATGTTCTACGCGCTGTCAGGATGTTCTACGCGCTGTCAGGGCATCAGCATGATTGCACCACCGCCAGGCGTCCGGATTTTAATAGCGACGCGTCCCGTCGACTTCCGTAAAGGCGCTGATGGACTGGCTGCGCTGGCGATGGAGACGCTCGGTCAAAATCCGTTCTCTGGCACAGTTCTGGTGTTCCGGGGCAAACGCGCGGATCGGATCAAAATCCTGATGTGGGATGGCACTGGCCTCATTTTGTTTTGGAAGCGGTTGGAGAAGTCGGTGTTCAAATGGCCCAAGATATCGGACGGCATGATGCGTCTGTCGCCGGCACAATTGAGCGCGTTGATTGAAGGTCTGGATTGGTCGCGCGTACATACGGTCAGGGTTACAACGCCGCAAATTGCGGGATGAGATTAAGTCCCAAATATTGATGACCGCAGGGTGAATCCTATTGAGATTTGGTGATCACAAATCCCTTAAAATATGATTCAATTTTGGGGTGATGAGCGAACCCAAACTACCTCAAGATTTAAGCGCTGCGCTTGGCGTAATCGAGCGCCTGACCCTGGCTTTGGCAGAGAAGGATCAAGCTCTTAGTCTGCGTGACAAAGTGATAGCAGATCGCGACGAGGCGCTGGCGATCAGGGATGTTGAACTGGCGCGCCTGGATGCCATTATCAAAAAACTGCAGCGCCGCCAATTTGGTCAAAGCTCTGAGAGGTTAGATCCGGAACAGTTTGCCTTTGGTCTCGAAGATCTGGAGACCAGTGTCGCAACCGCCGAAGCCGATGCTGAGAGCAAGGATAAATCTAGATCACCTCGTAGTCGAGGCGGCTCAAAGCGCGGCAAATTACCCGACCACCTACCCAGGATCGAAGTGGTTGTCGATATCGACGACAAATCCTGCCCGTGTTGCGGCGGCGATCT